>JBBSCV010000085.1:0-12070 GCA_038249925.1 Burkholderiales bacterium | reverse complement strand
GCAGCCGCTGCTGCCGAGCAGCGCAAAGATCTCGCCCTTGGCGATGTCGAGGCTGACGTTGTTGACGGCCTTGAAGCCGTCGAAGTCTTTGACGACGTCCTGAATCTGCAGGAAGGCCGGTGCGGAGGAAGGCATCGGTCGAGCGGGCAAGGTGGTGGCGTGAGCCGGCATTCTTGCCTACCGCAGCCAGCCGTGGCGCTGCGCGTCGGCCAGCGTCAGGTCCAGGCAGCGGCTTATCAGCGCCACCATCTCGTCGACCTGCGCCCTCGTGATGACCAACGGCGGCGCGATGATCATGCGGTCGCCCACGGCACGCATGATCACGCCTTCGCGGAAGCAGTGGCCGCGGCAAACCATGCCTATGTCCACCGCAGCGGCGAATGCCGTGCTGTCCTGCGGGTTCTCTGCCTTGTGCTTCACCAGCAGCAGCGCGCCCATCAGGCCGCAGGTTTCGGCGTCGCCCACCAGCGGGTGTTCGGCCAGCTGCTTGAAGGCGAGCGCCAGATACGGGCCGACGTCGTCGCGCACGTGTTCGACCAGCTTCAGTTCCTGGATCAGCGTGATGTTGGCCAGCGCCACGGCGCAGGACACCGGGTGGCCGCTGTAGGTGTAGCCGTGGTTGAACTCGCCGCCTTGTTCGATCAGCACCCGGGCAATGCGCTCACCCACCATCACGCCGCCCAGCGGTACATAGCCACTGGTGACGCCTTTGGCGAAGGTCATGAGGTCGGGCTGGAAGCCGAAGGTCTCGCAGCCGAACCACTGGCCGGTGCGGCCAAAGCCTGTGATGACTTCGTCGCTTGCCAGCAGCACGCCGTACTTCGCGCAGATGCGCTGCACCTCGGGCCAGTAGGTGGCCGGCGGAATGATCACGCCGCCGGCGCCTTGGATGGGTTCACCGATGAAGGCCGCCACGTTTTCCGGGCCGAGGGCCAAGATCTTTTCTTCCAGCCAACCGGCGGCTTGCAGGCCGAAGGCCTCGCGCGTGAGGCCTTGTTCGCGCCCGTGGTCCCACCAGTAAGGCTGCTGGATGTGCACGACGCCCGGGATGGGCAACCCGCCCTGGGCGTGCATGCCGCTCATGCCTCCCAGCGAAGCGCCGGCCATCGTGCTGCCGTGATAAGCGTTGTGGCGGCTGATGATGACGCTGCGTTGCGGCTCGCCCAGCACATCCCAGTAACGCCGCACCATGCGCACCACGGTGTCGTTGCCTTCGCTGCCGCTGCCGCTGAAGAACACATGCTGGAACTGCGGCGGGCTCACCTGCGCCAGCCGTTCGGCCAGTTCGATGGGCGGCACCGTGGCGGTCTGGAAAAACGCGTTGTAGAAGGGTAGCTCTTTCATCTGCCGCGTCGCTGCGTCCACCAAGGCCTGCTGGCCATAGCCCACGTTCACGCACCACAGGCCGCTCATCGCGTCGAGGAGCTTGTGGCCCTCGCTGTCCCAGAGGTAGATGTTGTCGGCGCGCGTGATGATGCGCGAGCCCTTCTTCGCCAGGCCCTGGAAGTCGGTGAAGGGGTGCAGGAAGTGCGCGGCGTCGGCGGCCTGCAGGTCGGCGGTGGTGCGGGGTGCGTTCATGGGCAGGCGTTCAGACGTGAAGGAGCAGATGCTCGCGTTCCCAGGGCGAGATCACCTTCATGAACTCGGCGTACTCGATCTCCTTCACCTCGGTGTAGACAGTGATGAACTCCTTGCCCAGCACGCTGGCCAGGTCGGCCTCGTTGCGCAGCAAGGCGAGCGCTTCTCCGAGGCTGCGCGGCAACTGGAAGTCGGCGAGATAGGCGTCGCCCTTGCATTCGGCTGTGGGTTCGATCTTGTTCATGATGCCCAGGTAGCCGCAGGCCAGCGTGGCCGCCAGTGCCACGTAGGGGTTGGCATCGGCGCCGATGACGCGGTTCTCGACCCGGCGCGCTGCCGCCCCGGCCAGCGGGCTGCGGATGCCCACCGTGCGGTTGTCGGTGCCCCACTGGATGTTGATGGGCGCGGCATTGCTGCGCACCAGACGGCGGTAGCTGTTGACGTAGGGTGCGAACAAGGCCATCGCTGCCGGCACGTATTTCTGCAAGCCACCGATGTACCAGTAGAACTCCGGGCTGGCCGTGAAGTCGGGCTTGCTGAAAATGTTCATGCCCGTGGCCTTGCTGACGATGCTCTGGTGGATGTGCATCGCGCTGCCCGGCTCGCCGGCTATCGGCTTGGCCATGAAGGTGGCAAACATGTTGTGGCGCAAGGCCGCCTCGCGCACCGTGCGCTTGAACAGAAACACCTCGTCGGCCAGGCCCAGTGGGTGGGCGTGGAAGAAGTTGATCTCCATCTGCCCCGCGCCGACCTCGTGGATGAGGGTGTCGACGTTCAACTCCATCTTTTCGCAGTAGGCATAGACGTCTTCGAAAAGCGGGTCGAACTCGTTCACCGCATCGATGCTGTAGGCCTGGCGGCTGGTTTCGCTGCGGCCGCTGCGGCCCACGGGCGGCTTCAGCGGCACGTCGGGGTCGGTGTTGCGCGCGACGAGATAGAACTCGAGTTCGGGCGCCACCACGGGCGCCCAGCCCTGGGCGTCGAACAGGCTGCACACATGGCGCAGCACGCTGCGCGGCGCGAAGGGCACGAGCAGACCATTGCGGTCGTAACAGTCGTGGATGACCTGCGCCGTGGGGTCGGTGGCCCAGGGCACGATGCGCACCGTGCTGGGGTCGGGCCGCAGGTGCATGTCGCGGTCGGTGGGCGTGATGACGTCGTAGTACGGGCCTTCCTGCGGGAATTCACCCGTCACGCCCATGGCCACTACGGCCTCGGGCAGGCGCATGCCGCGGTCTTCGGTGAACTTCTTGCGCGGCAAAATCTTGCCGCGCGCCACGCCGGTGAGGTCAGGCACCAGGCACTCGATCTCTGTGACGCGGTTCTCGTCGAGCCACTGTTCCAGCTCGCTGAAGGTGAATTGGTCTCTGGGGATCATGGGCATCACTTTCCTGGACGGTCATGTTCACGGTCGCGGTCAGCGTCGCGGTCACATTTGGGGTCACTTTGGCGGGCACTTTGGCGGTAGCGGCGCACGGCCTCGCCGAAGGCACGAAAAATCTGCATCGACACCGGGTTGCTGTCGGCCTGCCATTCCGGGTGCCATTGCAGGCACAGATTGAAGCCTGCGGCCGCCTCCACCGAGAAGGCTTCGACCAGGCCGTCGGGGGCCAGTGCCTCGATGCGCAAGCCACTGGCGAGCTGCTTGACACCTTGCCCGTGCAATGAATTCACCTCGAAGCTGCTGCGCCCCACGATGGCGGCCAGGCGGCCGCCCGGCTCCACATCCACGGTGTGCACGGGGCCGTACTGCACGTCAACAGGGTCGTCGTCGTCGGACCGGTGGTCGTTCAGGCCGGGTTGCTCCTGCACCGCCTGGTGCAGGCTGCCGCCAAGGGCGACATTGACTTCTTGGATGCCACGGCAAATGGCCAACAGCGGCATGCCGCGCGCCAGCGCAAGGCGAATCAGCGGCAACGTCCAGGCGTCGCGTTCGGCGTCCAGCGGCAGGCTCGCGTCGTGCACGCCCTCGCTGAAGTGCGAAGGGTGCACGTTGCTGGGCGACCCCGTGAGCAGCACGCCGTGCGCGGCGTCGAGCAAGGCCGGCAGTTCGCTTTCGGTGAAGGGCGGGGCAATCAGCGGCAACGCGCCTGCCAGCCGCACGGCATCCACGTACTTCTGGCCTGCGATGTGGAAGCGGTGGTCGCCGAGGGTGCGGTTGCAGCTGCTGACGAGAACGATGGGGCGCATGGCTGGATTGTCAGCCGCGGCGAGGCGTCTCAAGCCACGCGACGCAGCGCCCCCCGCAAGGTCTCGACGAGCTGGTCGATCTGGCTGCGCTCGATGATGAGCGGTGGCGACATCGCCACCGTGTCGCCCGTGGTGCGAACGAACACGCCCTTGTCATAGCAGCCCAGGAAGACATTGAAAGCGCGCATCGCGGGCGCGCCCGGCTGTGGCGTGAGCTCAACGCCGGCCACCAGGCCGATGTTGCGGATGTCGATGACATGCGGCTCGCCCCGCAACGAATGCACGGCCTGCGCAAAGTAGCCTTGCATCTCGCCGGCGCGTGTCAGCAGGCCGTCCTCGGCGTAGGTGTCCAGCGTGCCCAGGCCCGCCGCGCAGGCCAGCGGGTGGCCCGAATAGGTGTAGCCGTGGGGGAACTCGATGAGGTGTTCAGGGCCGGTCATGAAGGCGTCGTGAATCTCGTCTTTCACCAGCACCGCGCCCATCGGCACGGCGCCGTTGGTGAGGCCCTTGGCACAGCAGATGAGGTCGGGCGTGACGCCGAAGGTCTGCGACGCGAAGGGCTGGCCGGTGCGGCCGAAGCCGGTGATGACCTCGTCGAAAATGAGCAGGATGCCGTGCTTCGTGCACAGCTCGCGCAGGCGCTGCAGGTAGCCCACCGGCGGCACCAGCACGCCGGTGCTGCCCGCCACGGGCTCGACGATGACGGCGGCGATGTTGCTGGCGTCGTGCAGTGCCACCATGCGCTCCAGGTCTTCGGCGAGATCAGCGCCATGCGCAGGCTGGCCCACGCTGTAGGCGTTGCGTGCCGGGTCGTGGGTGTGGCGCAGGTGGTCGACGCCAGCCACGGCCAGGCCGTAGGTCTTGCGGTTGCCCACCATGCCGCCCACCGAGATGCCGCCGAAGTTCACGCCGTGGTAGCCGCGTTCGCGCCCGATGAGCCGGGTGCGTGTGCCCTCGCCCCGCACGCGGTGGTAGGCCAGGGCCATCTTCAAAGCCGACTCCACGGCTTCAGAGCCCGAATTGGCAAAGAAAACCTTGCCCATGCCCGCCGGCGCGATCTGCGTCAGGCGCGTGGCCAACTCGAACGCCTTGGGGTGGCCCATCTGGAAGGGGGGCGCGAAGTCCATCTCGGCCGCCTGCTGCTGGATGGCCTGGGTGATGCGCGGTCGGCCATGTCCGGCGTTCACGCACCAGAGGCCCGCGACGCCGTCCAGGATCTGCCGGCCCTTGTCGTCCCAATAGTGCATGCCGGCCGCGCGTGTCATCAGCCGCGGCGCCTGCTTGAATTGGCGGTTGGCGGTGAAGGGCATCCAGTAGGCGCCCATGTCGACGGGTGCCTGCGGGCCGGGGGTGGAGCCGACAGCCTCGGCGGCATGCAGCAGGGCGGGGGCAATGGCTTGGTTCATGCGGTTTTCCTCTGTGCCGGGGCAGACAAAGTGTGGCGGACGCTGGCGGGCAAGTCTAGACACTCGATGAATGCGGCTTTCCGCATGGCATCTTGATCGTTTCGCATGGCGGGAAATACTTCGCTGCACCGCAGCAAAAATTCACCATACGGAAGAATTCTCCACCGTAATGTGGAAGGTGCGCGCAAGTGGTTGTTTTGATTGGATATGGCGGTCTGTCTTATATAAGACATAAGTCTTCCCGCTTCGTCGAGTTCGCGTTAGGCTGACGTTGAGATTTCTTCGGTTCGGCGTCTGCCGAACACCCACCCTTCAAACCACCCCACGGAGTAGTGCATGACCACCCCCACCCGCCAGCAGCAAGTTGATGCCCTCAAGTCCGACTGGGCCGCCAACCCACGCTGGAAAGGCATCCAGCGCGCCTACAGCGCCGAAGACGTGGTGCGCCTGCGTGGCTCGATGCCCATCGAGCACACGCTGGCCAAGCGCGGCGCCGAAAAGTTGTGGCACCTGCTGGGCACCGAGCCCTTCGTCAACAGCCTGGGCGCCTTGACGGGCAACCAGGCCATGCAGCAGGTGAAGGCCGGCCTGAAGGCCATCTACCTGAGCGGCTGGCAGGTGGCCGGTGACGCCAACAGCAACGGCGAGATGTACCCCGACCAGAGCCTGTATTCGGTGGACTCGGTGCCCAAGGTGGTCAAGCGCATCAACGCCACCTTCAAGCGCGCCGACGAGATTCAGTGGAGCGAGGGCAAGGACGACATCGATTACTTCGCGCCCATCGTGGCCGACGCCGAAGCCGGCTTCGGCGGCGTGCTGAACGCCTTCGAGTTGATGAAGGCGATGATCGATGCCGGCGCCGCCGGCGTGCATTTCGAAGACCAGTTGGCTGCCGCCAAGAAGTGCGGCCACATGGGCGGCAAGGTGCTTGTGCCCACGCGCGAAGCCGTGGCCAAGCTGGTGGCTGCACGCCTGGCGGCCGACACCATGGGCGTCAGCACCATCCTGCTGGCGCGCACCGACGCGGAAGCGGGTGATCTGGTCACCGCCGATGTCGACGACAACGACAAGCCTTTCTGCACCGGCGAGCGCACCGTGGAAGGCTTCTTCCGCACGCGCAATGGACTGGAGCAAGCGATCAGCCGCGGCCTGGCGTACGCGCCCTATGCCGATCTGATCTGGTGCGAAACCGGCAAACCCGACCTGGCCTTTGCCAAGGCCTTCGCCGACGCCATCCACGCCAAGTTCCCGGGCAAGCTGCTGGCCTACAACTGCTCGCCTTCGTTCAACTGGAAGAAGAACCTGGACGACGCCACCATCGCCAAGTTCCAGCGTGAACTGGGTGCGATGGGCTACAAGTTCCAGTTCATCACGCTGGCCGGTTTCCACAGCCTGAACTACGGCATGTTCGACCTGGCCTACGGCTACGCGCGCAGCAACATGACGGCCTTCGTCGAACTGCAGGAGAAGGAATTCGCTGCCGCCGAACGGGGTTTCACGGCGGTGAAACACCAGCGCGAAGTGGGTACCGGTTATTTCGACGCGGTGACCACCACCATCGAGCGCGACGCCAGCACCGCCGCGCTGAAGGGCAGCACCGAAGACGAACAGTTCTTCGACGCCAAGCACGGCTGACAGGCCGCGCGCCTCCTGCCCGGGAGACGCCCTAAACCGCCAGCAACGGCGCGCGGAACACGTAGCCCACGCGTGATTTCGACTGCAGCGGCACCACCACAGGCGTGGCGCGCTCGATGCGGCGGCGCAGGCGGTAGATGGTGGCGTTCAGGTTGTCGCCGTCGGGCGGCAGGCCCAAACGTTCGCACAGCGCTTCACGCGTGACGGCATCGCCCGCCGCATTCAGAAAGCACTCGATGACAGCGAGGTCGCCTTCGCTGAGGTCGATGTGCACGCCGTCGGGCGCCACCAGTTGGCGCGCGCGACGGTCCAGCTTCCACGGCGCCACGCCTGGGCTAGCCGAAGCGACGCGGCGCTGCACCGCTTCGATGGCCAGAGCCACCTGCTCGAACTGCACCGGCTTGGCCAGCAGCATGTCGGCCCCTGCGGTGATGACCTGGCTGAAGACGTCGGACGCCACGCGCCCGGAAACCACCAGGATGCCGGCCTGCGTGCGCCGGCGCAGCAGCTTGAGCATGTCCACGCCGTCGATGCCGGGCAAGGTGAGATCGAGCACGTAGAAGTCGAAATCAAAGGCGGCGGCGTCCACCAGCAAATCGCTGCTGTCACCGAAGGCCCGCACCTGGATGCCGCGGCCTTGCAGGTACTGCGACAGGAATTCTGAGAAGTCGGGGTCGTCTTCGACGAGCGCCAGTGTTTTCGGAAGCATCGCGTCGTGGGCGGCAGGAGTCGGGTGAAGCACCAAGGCTTGCGCCTTGCACAAGCCCTGAGTTTCGCCGACATTTCGCCCGCCAGCCCGAACACGGGCTCACAGCGCCGTCAGCCAGCCGCGCCAGCACCCCGCTCGCGCCACAACACCAGCAGGTAGAAGCACCCCGCTGCAAAGAGCAGCCCACCGGCCAGCAGCGGAGACGGCAGCTCGCGCAGCGCCAGGCCCAGGTCGTGCAGCGCCCAGGCCGGCACCTGGCCCAGGGCCTCGCCACCTTCGGTCGATCGCAGGGCCAAGCTCTCGCCGCCGTGCACCAGCGCGCTGCGCGCCTGCATGAGCAAGCCCAAGGTCACATCAGACAGCAGCGGCTGGCCGAACACACGGTTCAGCAACTGGCTGCCCACACCGATGCCCACGCCCAGGATCACCCACGACCAGCTTCGAAACCAGGCCGAGAGCAGCACCACCAGCATGATCAGCGGCGACAGCCACAGGATGGCCAGCGGCAGGCCGGCCAACAGACGCGCGGCCAGTGCGAAGATGGCCGGCAGCAGGTCGAACCAGGGCAGGGCGAACCATTCGGCGATGCCGACCACACGCGTCAACAGCACCATCGACACCAGAAGGCCGCCCGCCAGGCCGGCCAGCAGCGCTGCTGCCGGCACCAGCAGCAGGTGCACGATCAGCGGCGCAGCCAGGCTCGCACTGTGCGTGGCCGGCAGCGAGAGCCAGAACTCGACCGAGCGGTCGCTGTGGTCGCGCCGCGCCATGCCGGCCACGATGATGATGGAGCTGAAGCTGGCAATGATGAAGAGCACGGCAGCGCTGCCTGCCACCGATGCCACCGCCAGCAGCGACGGCATCTTGTCGCCGACGCGGACGGCATCGTCGGCGCCGATCTGAATTTCGCCGAAGGCCAGCAGCAGCAGGGCGATGGCCAACGGCACGGCCACCATCATGGCCCAGCCGAAGCGGTACTGCAGCCATTCACGCCGCAGCAGGGGAAGGAGTTTGTTCATGGCAGAACCTCTTCAGAAGTGGGTGCGGTCGAGTTCGGGCTTGCGCGTCAGCGCCACGAACAGGTCGACCAGACTGGGGCGCATGCGCTGGCCCAGGGCCTGCACGTGTTCTGGCGGTGCGCCGTCGAAGATGGCGGCGTTGCCGGAAGGGCCGGTGCCTGTGCGGTAGCGCAGCAGCGGGTGTGCCGCGGCAATCTGTTCGGCCACTGCCGCGTCGTGGCTGACACCGACGAAGCGCCTTTCCATGTCTTCCAGACTGATGCTGAGCACCAGCTTGCCTTCGTTGAGCATCAGCACATCGCTCAGCAGGCTCTCGATCTCTTCGACCTGATGGGTGCTGATGAGCACGCTGCGTTCACCGTCGCACCATTCGTCGATGAGCAGCTCGTAGAAGGCCTTGCGGCTCAGAACGTCCAGGCCCAGCGTCGGCTCGTCCAGGATCATCAGCTTGGCGTCGATGGCCGCCACCAGCGCCAGATGGGCCTGCACCACCATGCCCTTGGACAGCGTTTTGACCTTGTCGCGCAGGCCCACGCTGGTGCGGCGAAGCAGCGAACGTGCACGCTCGGCCGAAAAGCGCGGGTGGATGCCGCTCATCAGCAAGATCAGGTCTTCCACGCGCGCCCAGCGCGGCAGGATGGCCACGTCGGGGATGTAGCAGGCCTGCTCCAGCAGCTGTGCGCGCTGAGGGCGCGGCTGAAAACCGAGCACGCTGAGCTCGCCTTCGCCTTGCGTCAGGCCCACCATGGCTTTCATCAAGGTGGTCTTGCCGGCGCCGTTGTGGCCCAGCAGGCCCACGACGCGGCCTTTGGGAATGGTGAAGCTGACGTCGTCGACGGCGGCCTTGGCGCCGTAGCGCACGCTCAGGTGGCTGGCCCTGACCAGCACGTTCGGTTCTGCGGCGTTCATCAATGCTCCTCCCAGTTCAGTTGTTGTGCGCTGATGCCCAGCCGGCGCAGGCGCTCGCGCAGCCGCGGCCACTCGGTCTGCAGGAAACGGTTGCGCTCGGCAACGCGCAGCCGTTCCCTCGCTCCGGCCGTGACATAGAGGCCCATGCCGCGGCGGTTTTCCAACAGGCCATCGTCACCCAGCGTCTGCAAGGCGCGGTTGACGGTCAGCGGGTTCAGCAGGTAGCGGCTGGCCAGCGCGCGCACCGAAGGCATGGCACTGCCTTCGACGGGTTCGCCGTCCAGCAACTGCGCGGCCAGGATGCTGGCCAGCTGCTGGTAGATCGGTTGTCTGTCATCCCAGGTCTGCATGCGGCGCCCATAGGTGTGTTGGTGATGTAGCACACCATATCAAAGCCACCTGCCGGGCGTCTTGCGCCTTGCGACAGTCTGCGCAGGCTGCCGACAGTCTGCACAGGCCGCCGAGAAGCCGGCCCTGGGGCGAACCTCACATCGAGGCTTGCAGCAGGGCCCGGTAGTCGTCGCGTGTGGCAAGCCGTGGGTTCGTCTTGTGGCAATGGTCGGCCATGGCGCCTTCGATGACGCGGTCGAACAAGTCTTCCGTCACGCCCATCGCGCTAAGGCCACTGGGCAGGCCGAGGCTTGCGTTCATCGCGACGATGGCTTCGGCCACTTCGCTGCCGTGGGCGTCGCAGCCGGGCAGGCCCATGGCATGCGCCAGGCGCTGCAGGCGGTGTTCGGCCTGGATGGAAGGCGCTGCCGCGTTGAAGCGCACCACCGCCGGCAGGAACACCGCATTCAGCGTGCCGTGGTGCAGGCGCGGGTTCACGCCGCCCAGGCTGTGCGACAGCGAATGCACGCAGCCCAGGCCCTTCTGGAACGCCATCGCGCCTTGCATGCTGGCGCTCATCATGTGCCAGCGGGCACTGCGGTCCTGCCCGTCGCGCGCGGCGCGCTCGATGTGCGCCCAGCCGCGCGCCAGGCCGTCCAGCGCAATGCCGTCGGCGGGCGGGTTCACGGCGTGGGCCATGAAGGTTTCCATGCAGTGCGCGATGGCATCCATGCCGGTGGCGGCGGTCAGCAGGGGCGGCAGGCCCAGCGTCAGGGCAGGGTCCAGCAACGCGGCCTTGGGCATCAGGTGCCAGCTGTGGAAGCCCAGCTTGCGGCCGTCGTCGACGATGACGATGGCGCCACGCGCCACCTCGCTGCCCGTGCCGGCGGTGGTGGGCACGGCAATCAGCGGTGGCACCGCGGCGGTGATCTTCGCGCTGCCGCCTTCGATGGTGGCGTAGCCGGCCAGCGGGCCTTCGTGCGTGGCGGCGATGGCCACGCCCTTGGCCAGGTCGATGCTGCTGCCGCCGCCCACGGCCACCAGGCCATCGCAACCTTCACGTCGGAACACCGCCACGGCCGCGCGCACGGCGGCTTCGGTGGGGTTGCTGGGCGTGCCGTCGAACACCGCATGCGGCAGGCCCTGCAGCGCGTCCAATGCCATTTGCAGAACCCCGGCGGCGCGCACGCCGGCGTCGGTGACCACGAGCGGGCGCGTCATGCCGGTGCGCTGGCACTCCTCAAGCAGCAGGCGCACCGCGCCGTCGTCGATGTCGATCTGGGTGAGATAGAGGATACGGGCCATGGCGAAACGAGTGGATGAATTGACTGCAGGAATTGGCTGCAGGCAGCGCCAAAGTATGCTCTCACCGCCTTGATTTCCCACCTGCCGACGCCGCAGATTTCCAGCGTTTGAGGAGCTTTCATGAAACGCAGCGAGTTCAGGTTCTTCGACCCCCAGCGCGTGCGATGGGCCGAGGTGGACATGCAGAAGATCGTCTTCAACGGCCATTACCTGATGTACTTCGACACCGCCGTGGGCGGCTACTGGCGCGCGCTGGCACTGCCGTATCACGACACCATGCAGGCCCTGGGCGGCGACCTCTACGTGCGCAAGGCCACGCTGGAGTACCTGGCCTCGGCGCGCTACGACGAACAACTGGCCGTGGGCATGCGCTGCGCGCGCATCGGCAACTCGTCGATCATCTTCCAGGCGGCCGTATTTCGGGGCGAACAGTGCCTCGTGCATGGTGAATTGGTCTATGTCTTTGCCGACCCTTCCACCCAGACCAGCCAGCCCGTGCCCGCGGCCCTGCGCGAGGTGCTGAACAACTTCGAGGCGGGTCAGCCGGTGTTCGAGGTGCGCTGCGGCACTTGGGCCACGCTGGGTGCGGCGTCTCGCGCCGTGCGCCAGGCCGTGTTTGTCGAAGAGCAGGGCATGGCTGGCGACCTGATGGTGGACGAAGCGGATGAGCACGCCGTGCACGCGGTGGCGTTCAACCACTTCGGCGTGCCGGTGGGCGCAGGACGACTGATGCAGCGTTCACGCGGCCTGGCGCAGGTGGGGCGTCTGGCGAGTTTGGGCACTCTGCGTGGCGCGCGTCTGGGCAAGGCGTTGCTGCAACGCATGATGCAGGTGGCACGCGAACGCGGCGACGCGGCCGTGATGCTGCAGGCGCAGACCAGCGCCACCGGCTTCTACGAGCGGCATGGCTTCGTCAACGAAGGCGCGGTGTTCGTGGCGGCGGGCGTGCCGCACCAGACGATGCGGCGCGCGCTCTAGTCGCCCCGGCT
>JBBSCV010000084.1:0-12325 GCA_038249925.1 Burkholderiales bacterium | reverse complement strand
GTAGCGCATGCCGTTGGCCTCGGGCTCGGGCAACTCACCGCCGCGCATGTTGACCTGCACCGAAGGCAGGATCAGCGTCGGCATGGCGAGTGTGGCGTCGCGGGCGTGCCGCAGGGTCACGAATTCTTCTTCGCTGATGCCGTTGCGCACGTGCACGTTCTTCTCGCGCTGTTCGGCCACGGTGCTGACGAAATGCACCTCGCGGCCGCCGGGCTGGTAGTCGTGGCACAGGTACAGCACGGTCTGGGGCGGCAGGCTCAACACCTTGTTGATGCTGCGGTAGAGCGTGCGCGCGTCGCCGCCCGGAAAGTCGCAGCGTGCGGTGCCGTAGTCGGGCATGAAGAGGGTGTCGCCGACGAAGGCGACCGTCTGCCCGCCGTCGTCGACGACATAGGTCATGCACGCCGGGGTGTGGCCGGGCGTGTGCATCGCATGCACGGAAAGGCTGCCGATCGCGAACGCTTCGCCGTCGGCGAAGAGGTGGTCGAACTGCCGGCCGTCATGCGCGAAGCCGCTGCCGGCGTTGAACAGCGTGCCGAACACCTTCTGCACGGTGGTGATGTGCTGTCCGATGGCCAGCCGCCCGCCCAGCGCCTGTTTCAGGTAGGACGCGGCCGAGAGGTGATCGGCATGGACGTGTGTCTCCAGGATCCACTGCACCTGGGCGCCGAGTGCGCGCACGCGATCGACCAGCTTGTCGGCACTGCCATGCGAGGTGCGTCCCGACTTGGGGTCGTAGTCGAGCACGCTGTCGACGATGGCGCACTGCAGCGTTGCGCGGTCGAGCACGATGTAGCTGACGGTGGAGGTGTCGGCGTCGAAGAAGCCTTCGACCTGCAGGTTGCGGCGGGTGTCCATGGGTGAAGGGGAGCTTGAAGGAGCGGCGTTCAGCGGCATTCAGCGGCGCATCGGGCAGGTGTTGATGCCCAGCATGCTGTAAAGCGGGCAAAAGCCGATTGCACCCGTCAGCACCGGCACCACGCCGATGTAGCCCCACAGGCCCACGGTGCCCGTGGCGGCCAAGGCGATGAGCACCAGGCCGGCCGCAATGCGCAGGCCACGATCCAGGGTGCCTTCGTTGGTTTTCATGTTCAGTCTCCGGTCGATTTGAAAGGGGTGGAAGCCGCGGCCTTCAGGCAGCCGCACCTTGAAAGCTATCAAGATGCATGCCAGGCCGCGCCGTTGGGCAATTGCTTCTGCAAGTGTTTGATTCCTGACGCATTTTTCTGCGGGCAGTCGGTGCGGGTTTCGAAGCGCCCGGCTCAACTGCCGGTTTGGCAGTTCGAAATGGCAGTCCTGCGGCCTTGATTGGCAGTGATTGCCGCCAGCGCGCAGAATGCCCGAGATGACCAGCGCTGAACCGACCGACCCCACGCATCCCGCGGCCGCGCAGCCAGCGCAGCGCACGCCGCCGCAGATGCACGCGCTGCTGTCGTACCTGGAGCACGAGTCGCAGCCGATGATCGTGCTGGACCCCGGCTACAACATCCTGGCCGCCAACACCGCCTACCAGCGCCAGTTCGGCACCGTGGGCAAGCCTTTCATCGGCGACAAGTGCTACCGCGTCTCGCACCACTACGAAGTGCCGTGCGACCAGGCCGGCGAGCATTGCCCGATGAAGCGCGCTTTCGAACTGAAAGGCCCCGACCGCGTGCTGCACATCCACCACACGCCGCGCGGGCCCGAGCACGTGGATGTGGAACTGCGGCCCATCCTGAATGCCGAGCGCGAGGTGGTGGCCTTTGTCGAACGACTGACCACCGTGCGCAGCGCCTCGGCACGGGCCAGCGCCGAGGGCCTGGTGGGCCGGGCGCCGGCCTTCAATGCCGCGTTGGCGGCGGTGCAGCGGGTGGCCCCTTCGATGTTGCCGGTGCTGCTGCTGGGCGAGTCGGGCACCGGCAAGGAGCTCTTCGCGCGCGCGGTGCACGAAGCCAGCCCGCGCGCCGACGGGCCCTTCGTCGTGGTCGACTGCTCGGGCCTGACCGAAACGCTGTTCGAGAGCGAGCTCTTCGGCTTCGAGAAAGGTGCCTTCACCGGCGCCAACGCGCGCAAGCCAGGTCTCGTGGAAACCGCCAAGGGCGGCACGCTGTTCCTGGACGAGATGGGCGACGTGCCCCTGTCGATGCAGGTCAAGCTGCTGCGGCTGATCGAGTCGGGCAGCTTCCGCCGCGTGGGCGCCATCGAAATGCAGCAGTCCGACTTCCGGCTCGTCGCCGCCACGCACAAGCCGCTGCAGCAGATGGTGGCCGACGGGCGCTTCCGGCAAGACCTGTACTACCGCATCAATGCCTTTCCCATCCACCTGCCGGCCCTGCGCGACCGCGCGGCCGACATTCCGCTGCTCGTGCATTCCTTCCTGCAGCGCGGCGGCAGCCCGCACCAGCGCGTGATGGTGGCGCCGGCCGCCATGGCGCTGCTGAAGGCCTATGCCTGGCCCGGCAACATCCGCGAACTGCGCAACGTGCTCGACCGCGCGCGATTGTTCGCCGACGACGGCATGGTGCGTGCAGAACACCTGCCTGAATGGCTGAGCGCAGGCGTGCCGCCGCCGCTGGTGCATGCGTTGAATGCGGCGGCTCTTGCACATCAAGAACCCGTTGCCCTTCCTGCGCCTGTGGGCCGCCGCGGCGAGCTCGACGACGCCATGCTCAGGCAGCTGGCGGAAACGAGCCGCGGCACGCGCAAGGAACTGGCGCAAGAACTGGGGCTGAGCGAACGCACGCTGTACCGGCGGCTGAAGACGCTGGGGCTGGCGTGAAGGTCGGCCCGCGTGGCCACTTCAGCCCAGCTGGCGCGGCGCTGCCTGTGCGGGCGTGAAGGCCGGCCCGCGCGTGATGCGCTCGAAGTAGCTCCGGTGCGCTGCCGAACCGGGCGGCCACTGGGTTTCGAAGTCGGCCTGCCAACGCGGCGCGTCGTAAGCCAGCGGCAGCAGCGCGATGAAGACATCGCCCAGCCGCTGTTCATGCAGCACGGCACCGGGCGCCGGCGTGGTGGCGATGCGTGTGCACAGCCCGCTGAGTTCGCCGCTGAAGTTGGGCATGCCCGCGGCGCCGTTGTTCACGACGGCGAAGTTTGTGGATGCTGCCCCGTTGTTGGCCACTGCGGCGTTGGCTTGGCCGGATCGACGCAGGGTCCGCAGCGCCGGCAGGCAGGTGTGGGTGCTGGCGAAGACATCCACCTGCGCTTGTTCAAACACCTGCTGCAGCCACGCAAGGGCAGCGGGTTCATCCAGTGCCGCGACATCGAAGCGCCACCCGGCCAGGGATTCGGCGTCGCCATGCACCACGCCCACGCGGGTGCCGCCCACGCGGTAGCGCCTGAACATCGGCAGCGCCTGAATGCGCGCCAGCATCTGCGGCTGCCGCGCGGCGGTCGCTTTGAGGGCGCGGTGGATCAGATTCGACCGCTCCACCACGCCGGCGTCGACGTGCTCGGGGTAGGCGCAGCCACAGCCGGCATCTTCGTCGGCGCTGCCGAATTCGGCCTCGACATTGCCTTGCAGCGCGTCGTGAGCCAGCACGCGCGCGTTGGTCTCGGCGTGCGCCGCGTCGTCGATGTCGAACCAGTGGAAGTCGCCGTTGAAGCACAGGCGCGGCGGCGTGGCTTCGCTGCGCGCCAGCACCTCGACGGCGTCCAGCGCGCGCAGGTTGCCGTACAGGCCGCCGATGACGTAGAGCGTGTCGGTGGTGGCTTCTGGCGCGCGCGCCAGCGCCGCTGCGCCATAGCGATATCGCAGCGGGCAGACGCGGCCGGGCGTCGTGGTGGCAGTCGCAATGGCGGTGACAGTGTCGGCAGCCAGGCCCGCGTCGGCCTTCATTTCAGCAGCCCGCGCAGCACGGCCGGTGTCTGTGCGTCGACCCCCATGTCGGCCACCACGCGCCCGTGGCGCAGCGCAATGGCGCGCTGCGCCAGGCGCGGCACCAGTTCCAGGTCGTGCACCACGCACACCAGCGTCATGGCCCGTTCGGCCACCGCGCGGTTCAGCAAAGCCACCACTTCGTCGGCGGCGTCGGCGTCCAGGCTGGCGGTAGGCTCGTCGGCCAGCAGCAGCATGGGGCGCTGGTGCAGCGCGCGTGCCAGCGCCACCTTCTGGCGCTCACCACCAGAAAGCTCGTCGGTGCGGCGCGCGGCCGCGTGGCCCAGGCCCACCCAGGCCAGGGCTTCGCGCGCGGCGGCGCGTTCGGCGGCGGGCCAGCGGCGCAGCCAGGTCCAGGGCGAAGGGTGGCGCCCGGCGCCGCCGATGAGCACGTTGTCCAGCGCGCTCAAGCGCCCCACCAGGTGCAGGCCCTGGTGCACCTGGGCCACGCGCGCGCGCAGCAGGCGCAGCGGCAGGGCGTCGGGCACGCCACTCATTTCGGTGTCCAGCACACGCAACCGGCCCTGGTGCACCGGCGCAAAACCCGTCAGCGCGCGCAGCAGGCTCGATTTGCCGGCGCCGTTGTGCCCCACCAGCGCCACCCGTTCACCGGGCAAGACGCTGAACGCCAATTCACGCAGCAGCACCGGGGCCTGCGCCGGCCGCGCCGCACGCACGTGCAGGCCGCGGGCCTCGATGACGGCGTGGGTTGTCATGTTCAAGCCCATACCCGTGCCCGTGCCCATGCCTGACATCACACCAGCCTCTGCCGCACGGCACGGCTCAGTGCGTCCAGCGCCGTCACCATGGCCACGATGGCCAGCAGCAGCGTGGCCAGGCGGCCCCACTGGAAGAGCGACATCGCCTCGCTCAGCAGCAGCCCCAGCCCGCCCGCGCCCACCAGGCCCAGCACGGTGCTGTCACGCAGGTTGAATTCCCACACGTAGAGCGTGTGCGACGTGAACTGCGGCAGCACCGCCGGCCACACGCCCAGGAAAAACACCTGCGCGCCGGTGGCGCCGGTGGCGCGCACGGCGTTCACGGGTGCCGGGTCCAGCGTCTCGATGCTCTCGGCCAGCAGCTTGCCCAGCGTGCCCGCCGAATGCAGCGCCACGGCCAGGATGCCGGCTGTCGCACCCAGGCCCACGATGCCCACCAGCAGCAGGCCGAAGACGAGCGTGTGCACCGAACGCAGCGCATTCAGCACGCCCTTCGCCGCCCAGGCCAGCGGCCGCGGCGCGCCCAGGTTGCGCGCGGCCAGCAGGCCCAGCGGCAGCGCCAGCAGCGCAGCCAGCGCGGTGCCCAGCGTGGCGATGCGCAGCGTGGTCCACAGCGCGCGGCCCACGCCGGCGAGGTAACGCGCCTCGGTCTCGCGCTGGTCTTCCACGCGCAGCAGGCGGCCGTCGCCATCACGCACTTCCAGGCGCGGGTTGCCGAACCACAGGCGCAGGAAGCTGGGCTCGGAAAGCTCGGCTGCGGTTCGCTGCAGGTTCTGCCAGGGCTTGCGGCCCAGGCCCAGTTCGTCTTCAGCGGCCAGTGTGAACAGGCTCGCCAGCACCAGCAGCGCGCAGGCCAGCAGCAGCGCTGGCAGCGCCCAGGGGCGCGCGGGCTTGCACGGCCCGCCAGGCGCGGCCGCGCCGCCCGCCAGCGCATTGGCGGTGGCTGCCGGGTCGGCGGCGTTCACTGCACCTGCAGCTTGCCGGTGGCCAGACCGGCGTCGCGGATCGGCTTGTAGAAGCTGTTGTCCTTGCTCACGAACCCGCTGTAGCGCGCCGGCAGCAGCCCCGGTGTGCGCGCGAGTTCGGGGCCGACGCTGGCCAATGCGGCGCGCAGACGGGCGACGAAGGCAGCGTCCTTGGCGAGTTCGGCACGCACCGCCAGCGCGTCGTTGGGCAGCGGGTCGCTGGTCCAGAACACGACGCTGTCGCTGGCCTTGATCAGGCCTTCGGCAATCATCGCGTCGCGGTTGCGGTTGTAGTCGGCGCCGGCGTCGATCTCGCCGCGTGTCACCTGCATCTCGATGGCCTGGTGGCGCGTGTGCAGCACGCGGCCGAGGTACTTCTCGGGGTCGATGCCGTTCTTCTGGAAGTGGTGGAAGGGGATGAGGTAGCCCGAGGTCGAGCCCTTGTCGCCGAAGGCGAAGGTCTTTCCCTTCAAGTCCGCAAGGCTCTTGATGCCCGAGCCCGGGTGCGTGATCATGATCGCGAAGTACTCGGGCCTGCCGTCGTACAGGATGGTGGCCACGGCCTGTGCGCCGGCCACGTGGTTGGCCAGCACATAGCCCCAGGGGCCCATCAGCGCGATGTCCGTCTCGCCGGCGGCCAGGCTCTTGGCCAGGCCTTCCCAGGTGTCCACCGTGTACAGCTTGACGGGCCGGCCCAACTGGCGCGAAAGGTGTTCGGCCAGCGGGCGGTAGGTGGCGTCGTTCTTTTCCTTGTCGGGCTGGTACAGGCCGACGCCGAAGCGCAGCGTGCTGGTGTCGGCATGGGCGCTGGTGGTGGCGACGGTGGTGGCGACGGTGGCCACACCGGCTACGGCGGCGGCAGAGGCCAGGGAGACCAACGTCTGGCGGCGCGATGGATGTTGCGTCATTGGGGTGTGCTCCGTGATGGTCGAACCGCAGCGGCGTCTGCGTTCAACCATTCTTGCAGCGAAGTGGCGAGCCCATCAATCTGGGTTCAATCGATCGCGCGGGAATGCCAATTGCCGGAAATCCGTCAAACAAGGATCGATGGCGATTCGCGGTCGAGACCATCAAGGACCGAGCGATGCCTGAATCCACATTGACCCCCACGCGAAGCCTGCCAACGCTGCCGCAAGCCCTGTTGCCGGTGTTTCTGACCCTGAGCCTGCTGGCGCTGCAGCTTTTCTATTACAACGACTTCACGCCGCACATTCCGCTGGCCATCGGGCTGGCCATCACCGCCGTGCTGGGCGTGCTGAGGGGGCAGACATGGCCCGACATCCGCGAAGGCGTGTTCCATGTCATCCATGTCTCGCTGCCCTCGCTGGCGGTGCTCATCGTGGTGGGCATGATCATCGGCGTGTGGATCGCCTCGGGCACGGTGCCCACGCTCATCTACTACGGCCTGACACTGCTGAACCCTTCGATCTTTCTGGCCGCCGCGATGGTGCTGTGCGCCGTCGTCTCGTTGTCGCTCGGCACGAGCTGGGGCACCGTGGGCACCGTCGGGCTGGCGCTGATGGGCATCGGTGCCGGTTTCGGCATTCCGATGTACTGGACGGCCGGTGCCGTCGTCTCGGGGTCGTTCTTCGGCGACAAGATCTCGCCGCTTTCGGACACCACGAACCTGGCCCCGGCGGTCACCGGCGTGAACGTCTTCGATCACATCAAGAACATGATGCCGACGACGGTACCTGCGATGCTGATCGCGCTGTGCATCTATCTGGCGGTGGGCTTTCTCGTCATCGAGCCGGTGGAGACATCGTTCGGCGCCATCGACGCCATCACGCAGGGTCTGGCGGCGCGTTTCGAGATCGGCTGGGTGCCGCTGTTGCCCGCCTTGCTGGTGGTGACACTGGCGCTGCGGCGCATTGCGCCGCTTCCGGCGCTGTTCTCGGGCGTGGTTGCGGGCGCGCTGGTCGCCATCTTCTATCAGGGCGCGGGGCTGCACGATGTCTTCACGTATGCGCAGTCGGGCTTCGTCATCGAGACCGGCGTGGCCGAGATCGACAAGCTGCTGAATTCCGGCGGCATTCAGTCGATGATGTGGACGATCTCGCTGATGCTCATCGCGCTGGGCTTCGGGGGTGCGCTCGAACGCACTGGCTGCCTGGAGGCCATCATCCTCAGCATCGTGTCCCGCGCGAAGAGTTTTGCCGCCGTGCAGTGCTCTGCCATCGGCACCTCTTTCGCCACCAACCTGGTGGCCGGCGACCCCTACATCTCTATCGCGTTGCCCGGCCGCATGTTTGCGCCGCTGTACCGCGGCATGGGCTATTCGACGCTCAACCTGAGCCGCGCCGTGGAGGAGGGCGGCACGCTGATGAGCCCGCTGATCCCATGGAACGCCGGCGGCGCCTTCGTCATCAGCGCGCTGGGCCTGGGCATCATGGACGGACGGCTCGAGAACCTGCTGTACATCCCGCTCGCGTTCGCCTGCTGGACGGCGCCACTCATCGGCATGCTCTACGCGGTCACCGGCTGGTTCTCGCCACGCGCGACCGACGAAGACCGGGCTGCATGGAAGAAGAACAACGAAGACGTCATGGATCTTTCGGACCATGAGCAACTGAGGGCCGCGACGGCCCTGTGACCGCGTTTGCATTGCCGCCATGGTTTGCGAACGATTCCAGCATGATGCCCCTGAGACCGATGTGCTGTTGTGTTCGGCAACGCACTGATGCGTGAAGAGCGCCGGTCTACAGTGGGCTTCGCGCCACGCGCTGACAGCAGCGCTTGCAGATTGTTCTTGTCTCAAAGCCGAATGGAGCAACCAACATGAATCGAATCATCTGGATCGTCGGAGCCGTCGTCATCGTGCTGTTCATCCTCGGCTTTTTCGGCCTGCGCTGAACGGCTTGCGCTTGACGGATGGGTCCATCCCAGCGAGCGTCGCAATGACGCTCTGGCTCCTGCTTTTCACTGCCGCTCCGCACTCCGGTGCAGCAGTCCTGTTCCTCAATCCTGAAGCCAAGGAAACATCATGAGTACCGACTATGTAGCGCGCGACAACTTCGGCATGTACGCCGCCACTGACGGTTCCGGCCCCGGCCCGGAACTGATGGGTGCCGACACGCTGCTGGGCAACGACGTCTACAACACCGAAGGCGAAGATCTCGGCGACATCAAGGAGTTCATGCTCGATATGGCTTCGGGCAAGGTGGCCTATGCGGTGCTGTCGTTCGGCGGCGTGTTCGGCATAGGCGACAAGCTCTTCGCCGTGCCATGGGCCGCGCTGACGCTGGACACCGTGAACAAGCGCTTCACGCTGAAGGTGTCCAAGGCCGTGCTGAAGGACGCGCCTGGCTTCGACCAGGGGCGCTGGCCGTCGATGTCGGACAAGACCTGGGCGCGCGGTGTGCATTCCTTCTACGGCACGCCTTATCAGGGCTGACCTGCCGATCACCACCTGACGAACCGGTCCGGGCCAGTGGTTCTGGACCGACGCCGTTGGCTTCAGGACCCCGCGCAGCGGCGGCTTCGATGTTGCAACGCGCCCAGGACAGGCCTCGTTTCGGGCCCTGTCGCAAGCCCGGTCTTGTCCTAGCGAGACGCCGGTGCGGCGCCAGCGTCGGCCTTCGCGCCCGTTGCGGCCTGCGGGTTGATCGAGATGCCGCGCTTGCGCAACTCGGTCACCAGCAAGCCGGCGTTGGGGTTGCCGATGTCGGCCAGGCGCTGCGTATCGGCGGCCAGTGCATCGAGCGAGTTGCGCAGCTTGGCGGCGTTGTCCACCGTCTGCTGCTGGCCTGTGTGCGTGGCGTTCAGCGCGTCGCGCTCGGCCACCAGCACATAGGTCTGGTAGCCCAGCACCACCAGCAGCGCCAGCCCGCCCAGCAGCATGGGCACGAAGGCGCTGTGCTGCACGGCCCTGGGGCGCGCCCGCTCGGGGCTGCCGGTATGGGTTTCGCCCGCTGCCGGGGGTGAAATGGGAACGACGGATTTGATGTTCATGCGCGGTTCCTGTGGCAGTTACCTGCGTGCCGGGCCGGTTGCGGCAGGGTCCGCGACAGCCGGTGCGTTGACGGTGTAGGTGATGCCATGGCGCTGCAGCAGCGCGCGCACGTCCTGGTCGTTGTTGCGGGCGCCCAGTTCGGCCAGTGCGCGGATGATCTCGCGGTACAGCCCTTCGAGCTGCACCGACTGCTGCACGTACTGCTGGCGCACGCCGATGTCGCCCTGCAGACCGCGGTTCAGCGAGGCCAGCGTCACGTTGGCAGCGGCCAGCAACAGGCCCGTGCAGGCCACCGCCGTCACTGTCCAGAACTGCACGCGGTTCATTGCACGGCCCCCGCGCGCGCTGCGCTGCGGCGGCGCACGGACCAGCCCGCCGCTGCCACGGCCAGCAGCACGAGCGACAGGCTGCCCGGCTCGGGCACCGTGCCGCCACCACCGCCGATCACGTTGCCGCGAAGTACCAGCTGTATGTTCTGGCTGATGCCACTCGTGTCGCTGGCGTTGAAGCTGAACCCATTGAAGAAGATCGACTGCGTGAACGCACCCAAGCTGTTCGCCATGTAAGTCAGGTTCAGGCCGCCGATAGAGCTGCCTGCCATCAGCGCGCTGAAGGGCCCCCATCCGGCGAGGCTGAAGGCCGCCGCGCCACTGGTGTCGAAACTGCCTCGGAGGTCGTCGGCAGGGCCGGCGATGTCGTTCTCCAAGGCCATGATGGTGCCGAACGTGTTGCCGATGGCCAGGTTGCCATAGTCCAGTGTGAAGACATTGCCCGACTGGCTGAGGCTGCCGGCCCCGCCGGCCAACGTGAACACGGCATTGGCCAGGTTGTTGACCTGCGCCGTGATGGACACGCTGGCGTCGGCACCGGCCGAGATGTCGGCCATGTCGGCGTTCTGGCTGGTGAAGGCGACCAGAGCCGTCTGCGTGAAGACCCCGGCGCTGGTCGAGTTCAGCGCCACGCCCACGTTGCCGCTGCCTTGAGCGCCCACGCCTGACACGCCGCTGCCGCTGCTGAAGGGGCCCGTCACGCCGCTCACACCGGCACTCAGCGTGTCGTTCAGCGCCGTCACCGCAGCGTTGTTGTTGACCACGATGTTCTGCGCACTCACGGTGTCGCCCACGCGCACGATGCCGAAGTTCAGCGCCGTGGTGGGGGTTGCCCCCACGGCCTGCGTATAGACCTTGCCTTCCACGGTGACCGTTTGCGATAGCAGGTTCAACTGGCAGTTGGGTGCGCAGTTGCCCACGTTGTTGGCGTCGGACACGAACTGGATGGTCGCCGTGCCCGCATTGCCCCCCGTGAAGTTGCCTGCCGTGGCGGTATTCAAGCCCACCACCAGGCTGCCATTGTTGGTGGCGCCGGGGTTCAGCAGGTTGAAGCTGCCGCTGGCTGTGGCCGCGCCTGTCGTGCCGCCCATGCTGGCATTCAGCGCCGCTTGCGGCGCCACCGTGGCCACGTTGGTGACGCTGACGCTGCCCGTAGGTGCAGCCCCGCCCACCCGCACCGAGCCGAGATTGATGCTCGGGTTGTTGACCAGCGGGCTGGCCTGGTTGATGACGTTGCCCGTGGTCTGGATGGTGCCCTGCACGCCGTAGCCTTCACTGCCCACGCCGAGCGTGCCCAGGCCGTTGCCGACACCGGCGACCGCGCCCGCACTGCTGTAATTGACGAGGATGCTGCCATTGACGTTGCCGGCGGCGCCGGTGTTCACTGACACCACCATGCTGCCGTTGCCGCCGGTGCTGTTGGTGCCGGCGAGGATGCCGTTGAGCGAGCCGGTGCCACTGATCAAGCCCGCACCGGTGCCGCTGGTGGCGCCGAAGGTGGCATTGAGGTCTTCGACAAAACCGGCCGCGCCGCTGGCGGTGTTGCGCACGACGAGTGCCTGCTGCACGTTCTGCCCGACCTGCACCGTGCCGAAGTTCAACGCGCCGGTCTGGATGGCACCGGCGGCGAGTTGGTAAACGTTGCCGTTGACGGTCACCACTTGGCTGCCTGCAGCCGCCGTGCCCAGGCCGTTGCTGACACCACCCACCGCACCCGCAGTCTGGTAATTCAGCGTCACCCCGCCGGTTTGCGCGCCGGCTGCTGCCGTGTTCACGCCGACGGTGATGGCACCCGTGCCGGTGTTGTTGGTGCCGGCCAGTCGCCCGTTGACGATGCCGGTGGCACTGGCCTGGCCGCTGGTGCTGCCGATGCTGGCGTTCAGGTCTTCGCTGAAGCTGCCGGCGGCTGCGGTGTTGCTGATGGCCAGCGTGGCGCTGTTGCTGCCGCCCACGCGCTGGTTGGCCACTTGAACCGGGGTCACCGTGCTGCCCACCGCGGCGTTGTAGGCCGCCGCACCGCCCGCCAGCACGATGTTCAGCCTTTGGTCGGCGATGTTGTCGAAGTTGCTGCGCAGGTTGATGGCCTGGCCGCTCAAAGCGCCCAGAGCACCGGCGCTGGCGGCGGTGAAGGTGATGACCTGGTCGCTGCCCAAGCCGCCGGGGCCGCCGGCGTTGTAGTTGCCGGCCGTCACACCGCTGCCGCCGAGCCGTCCGTCGCTGATATTGCCGCCATTGACGTTGGTCTGGATGGCACCGCGCAGCGTGGGGCCGGTCGTTCCGGTTGTTCCGATGTTGACGTTGTAGGTATTGGTCCCGACGCGCATGTTGCCGATGGTCAGCGCAGCGGTGTTGGGGTTGACGCTGCTGACGCCGGTACCGCTGATGAGCTGCGCGACATCGCCGCCAGCGAGGATCGCTCCGGTGCCGGTAACGTTGGCGCGCCGGTTGAAGCTGTTGCCGCTGCCCGTGTTCGCGTTGGTGTAGTCGCTGTTCACTGTCAGGCT
>JBBSCV010000083.1:0-12329 GCA_038249925.1 Burkholderiales bacterium | reverse complement strand
TTGTAGGGGTCGCCCACGGTGTCGCCGGTAACGGCCGCCTTGTGCGCGTCGCCGCCCTTCTTGTGCAGCACGCCGTTGCTGTCGGTGAAGCCTTCTTCGATCAGCTTCTTCGCGTTGTCCCAGGCGCCGCCGCCCGTGCACATGCTGATGGCCACGAAGAGGCCGGTGACGATGGTGCCCATCAGCAGGCCACCCAGCGCGGCCGGGCCGAGCAGCATGCCGACCGCAACCGGCGCCACCACCGGCAGCAGGCTGGGGACGATCATCTCCTTGATGGCCGCCGTGGTGAGCATGTCCACCGCCGCGCTGTAGTCGGGTTTGCGCTTGTTGGCCATGATCAGGCCGTCGGCAAACTGCTTGCGAACCTCTACCACCACCGCCCCGGCAGCGCGGCCCACGGCCTCCATGGCCATGGCACCGAACAGGAAGGGGATGAGGCCGCCGATGAACAGACCCACGATGACCTTGTGGTCGCTCAAATCGAAAGCCAGGTTCATGCCGCGCGCTTCCAGCGCGTGGGTGTAGTCGGCAAACAGCACCAGCGCGGCCAGACCGGCTGAGCCGATGGCGTAGCCCTTGGTCACCGCCTTGGTGGTGTTGCCCACGGCGTCCAGCGGGTCGGTGACGTCGCGCACGCTGCTGGGCAGTTCGGCCATTTCGGCAATGCCGCCGGCGTTGTCGGTGATGGGGCCGTAGGCGTCCAGCGCGACCACGATGCCTGCCATGCTGAGCATGGCTGTGGCCGCTACCGCGATGCCGAACAGGCCCGCCAGCGCGTAGGCCGCATAGATGGCGCTGCAGATCAAGAGCACCGGGTAGGCCGTGCTCTTCATGCTGACGCCCAGGCCGGCAATGATGTTGGTGCCGTGGCCGGTGGTGGACGCTTGTGCGATGTGCTTGACCGGGCTGTATTGCGTGCCCGTGTAGAACTCCGTGATCCAGACCAGCGCCGCGGTGAGCGCCAGGCCCACGAAGCTGGCACCGAAGAGCCCCATCGCGCTGACTGTTCTGCCGCCGACCAACTCGATGGGCTGCGGGAACATGGCCGTGGTCACAAAGTAGAAGGCAATCAGGCTCAGCACACCGGCCACCGCCAGCCCGCGGTACAGCGCGGGCATCACGTTCACCATGCCCGGACTGGCCTTGACGAAGTAGCAGCCGATGATGGAAGCGATGATGGACACGGCGCCCAGCACCAGCGGGTAGACCACGCCGGCCATCGGCGCGCTGACCACCACGACGGAAGCCAGCGCCATGGTGGCGATCAACGTCACTGCATACGTCTCGAACAGGTCCGCGGCCATGCCGGCGCAGTCGCCCACGTTGTCGCCCACGTTGTCGGCAATCACGGCCGGGTTGCGCGGGTCGTCTTCTGGAATGCCGGCTTCCACCTTGCCCACGAGGTCGGCGCCGACGTCAGCGCCCTTGGTGAAGATGCCGCCGCCCAGGCGCGCGAAGATCGAGATCAGCGACGAGCCGAAGGCGAAGCCCAGCATCGGCTTGAGCACCTGCGAAAGCGTGGTGCCGGCCTCGGGCATGCGCGCTCCGGTGGTCCACCAGAAGAACAGCACCACGCCGATGAGACCCAGGCCGACCACGAGCATGCCGGTGATGGCACCGCCCTTGAAGGCCACGTCCAGCGCCGGCCCGATGCCGCGTGTGGCGGCTTGCGCCGTGCGCACGTTGGCACGTACCGAGATGTTCATGCCGATGAAGCCGCATGCGCCGGAAAGCACGGCGCCCAGCACAAAACCGATGGCGGTCTTGACGTCGAGAAAGACGAGGATCAGTACGGTCAGCACCACGCCGACGATGGCGATCGTCTTGTACTGCCGCGCCAGGTAGGCGGCGGCGCCCTGCTGAATGGCGCCCGAGATCTCTTGCATTCGGGCATTGCCGGGGTCTTGCGCGAGGATCCAGCCGCGCTGCACGAACCCGTAGACGACGGCGGCCAAGCCGCACGCCAATGCCACGTACAGCGCCATCATGGTGCTCATGGAGAGAGTTCCTTCCTCGTTCGAATTTTGATGTGCGCAGACAGTTGGCGGGTGGGGCCATTCGCCATGCGGTTTGGTCTTCTCTGCGCGGGCATGCTAGTTCACCGTCCAAAGCGCCCGGCCTGGGGTTTGCGATCGGTCGTGACGCCGTGGCGCAGCGGCACGCCCGGTGGAGAGCGGCCGCCTAGAATCTTGCGGTTTCTTCAGCCCGCATTGCACCGAGACCCATTCCCATGAGCCTTCACAACGTGACCCCGGGCGCCAAGGCGCCGCACGAGTTCAACGTCATCATCGAGATCCCGATGAATGCCGACCCGATCAAGTACGAGGTCGACCATGAAACCGGGGCCTTGTTCGTCGACCGTTTCATGAGCACTGCGATGCACTACCCGTGCAACTACGGCTACATCCCGAACACCCTGGCAGACGACGGCGACCCGGTGGACGTGCTCGTGATCACCCCGGTCCCGCTTATCCCTGGCGTGGTGGTCACGTGTCGTCCTCTGGGCATGCTGCGCATGGACGACGAAGCGGGTGGCGACAACAAGCTGATTGCCGTGCCCATCGACAAGATCCTGGCGCTTTACTCGAAGTGGCAGAAGCCCGAAGACCTGAATCCGATGCGACTGAACACCATCAAGCACTTCTTCGAGCACTACAAGGATCTGGAGCCTGGCAAGTGGGTGAAGGTACTGGGCTGGGAAGGCCCGGAAGAGGCGCGCGCTGAAGTGACCACGGGCATGGCCAATTTCGCCAAGAACCACGGCGGCTGACCGCGTTCAAGCCTCCTTGAACGGGTTGCGTTCGCGCAGTTCGTCGACGTACTGATCGATGCCCTGGCCTTCGTTGGCCAGGAAGTCGGCCACCGCCGCGGCGAACCTTTCGTCGCGCAGCCAATGCGCAGAACCGGTGGCCACGGGCAGCAGGCCACGGGCCATCTTGTGTTCGCCCTGGGCGCCGCCTTCGAATCGCTTGTAGCCGTTGGCCAGACACCAGGCCAGCGGCTGGTAGTAGCAGGCCTCGAAGTGCAGGCAGCTCACCACTTCGGTGCTGCCCCAGTAACGCCCCCAGGCACTTTGCTGCTCGGCATCCACGGCTATCAGTGACGCGGCGATGGGCTCATTGCCCCGCCGCGCCACGAACATCACCCAATGCTCGGGCAGGGTGGCCGCCATGCGCGCGAAGAAGTCGCGCGTGAGGTAGGGCGTGCTGTGGTGGGCCTGGTAGGTCAGCGTGTAGCAGCGGTAGAAGAAGTCCCACGACGCTTGCGGGATGGCCGTACCCTCGTGCGTGGTGAACGTGATGCCTTGGTCGGCCACGCGCCGCCTTTCCTGCTGCACCTTCTTGCGCTTCTCGCGCTGCATGCGTGCGAGAAGCTCCGTGAAGCTGGCGATGGGTTGCGCTTCGTCCTGCGTCCAGTGGAACTGCACGCCTTGACGCAGCATCCATCCGGCTTCTGCAAAGGCGGCCTGGTCGGCTTCATCGCCGAACAGCACATGCGCCGATGACAACTGGGCTTCGCGGGCGAACTGCCCGATGGCCGCGACCAATTTCGCGCGCCAGGCCGCATTGCGGGCCAGCAGGCGGGTGCCTGGCACAGGGGTGAAGGGCACCGCACCCAGCAGTTTGGGGTAGTAGCGCAGACCGTGGCGGCGGTAGGCGTCGGCCCAGGCCCAGTCGAAGACGTACTCGCCGTAGGAGTGGCTCTTCAGATACAGCGCCGTGGCCGCCACCAGTTCGCCGGCGGACTCGATGGTGATGAACTGCGCCGCCCAGCCGGTCTCGGCCACCGCACTGCCCGATGCGTGCATGGCAAGCAGGTACTCGTGCGACATGAAGGGCGTGGGCTTGGCCTGCGCTGCCAACAGCGCGTTCCATGCAGGGGCATCCAGCGTGGCCGGGTCGTTGTGAACCCGAATGACATAATCTTTTTCGATGCTGCTGCCTCGCGACATTGAAGGTTTTTACGACGTGCAAACGACAGGTTGAAAGCCACATGAAAGCCGCAATAGCGCAGATCAACGCGACCGTCGGCGACCTCGCCGGCAATGCACGCCTGCTGGCCGCTGCGGCCCGGCAAGCCCACGCGGCAGGTGCCATGCTGGTGCTGGCCCCCGAACTGGCCTTGTCCGGCTATCCGCCCGAAGATTTGTTGCTGCGACCTGCCTTCATGCAGGCCTGCTCAGACACCCTGGCCGCGCTGGCCGCAGAGATGGCCGATTGCGAAGGTCTGCACCTCGTGGTGGGCCACCCGCACCAGTTCGGTCTGCGCGGCGATGTTAGGTCGAAGTCGCATGCCGTGCAGCTGCGCTTCAATGCGGCCTCGGTCCTGAGTGGCGGGCGCGTGCTGGGTACGTACTGCAAGCGTGAGCTGCCCAATTACCAGGTGTTCGACGAGCGTCGGTACTTCGCCTCGGGCCGCGACCATGGCCAGGGCCCGCTGGTGGTCGAAGTGGCCGGCCTGCGGGTCGGCCTCTTGATCTGCGAGGACGCCTGGTTCGACGAGCCGGCGCAGGCCGCGGTGGCTGCCGGCGCGCAACTGCTGTGCGTGCTGAATGCCTCGCCCTTTCACCTGGGCAAGGCGGGCGAGCGAGAGGCACGCATGGCCGACCGTGCGCGCGCGGACTGTCGACCGCTGCTCTACGCCCACCTGGTGGGCGGGCAGGACGAGGTGGTCTTCGACGGCGCCTCCTTTGCGGTAGATGCGCAGGGCGAGGTGACGGCACGCGCGCCAGCGTTCGAGCCCGATCTCCTGATGCTGGATCTAGATGCTGCGGGCACGGCCCGTGGCGAAATCTCACTGGTGCCTGAGCTCGAGGCGCAGGCCTGGGCGGCGCTCGTGACCGGCGTGCGCGATTACCTTGGGAAAAACGGCTTCTCCGGCGCCATCATCGGCCTGTCGGGCGGCGTCGATTCGGCCCTGGTGCTGGCCGTGGCGGTGGACGCCGTCGGCGCTGACCGGGTGCGCGCGGTGATGATGCCCTCGCCCTACACGGCCGATATTTCGTGGATAGACGCTCGAGAAATGGCCAGGAACCTGGGTGTGCGTTACGACGAGATCCCCATCGATCCAACCTTCCAGGCGTTCCGTGGCGCGCTGGCCCCGCTCTTCGAAGGCCGCGCAGAAGACACGACCGAAGAGAACCTGCAGGCCCGCATCCGCGGCACGCTGCTGATGGCGCTGTCGAACAAGCTCGGCGGCATTGTGCTGACCACCGGCAACAAGAGCGAAATGGCCACCGGCTATTGCACGCTGTATGGCGACATGGCGGGGGGTTTCGCCGTCATCAAGGACGTGGTCAAGACCCTCGTCTACCGCCTGTGCGACTGGAAGAACCGGCAGCCCAACTGCCGTGCCGATGGCAGCACCGGCCCTGTCATTCCCGCTCGCATCCTGACGCGCGCGCCATCGGCCGAACTGCGCCGCGACCAGACCGACCAGGACAGTCTGCCGCCGTACGAGGTGCTCGACGCCATCCTGGCGCGCTACGTGGAAGACGACCAGGGTGTCGAGCAAATCATCGATGCGGGCTTTGCGCGCGCCGATGTCGAGCGTGTCACGCATTTGATCAGGCTCAATGAATACAAGCGGCGCCAGGCGCCGGTGGGCATACGCATTACCCATAGGGCTTTCGGGCGCGATTGGCGCTACCCCATCACATCGAAGTTCCGTGCTTAAATCATCGATGAAACCCACGCACCACCGGAGCCCGCCATGAAGCAGATCACCGCCATCATCAAGCCGTTCAAGCTGGAGGAGGTGCGGGAAGCGCTGGGTGATGTGGGCGTTTCGGGCTTGACGGTGACAGAGGTCAAGGGGTTCGGCCGTCAGAAGGGCCACACCGAGCTCTACCGCGGCGCCGAATACGTGGTCGACTTCCTGCCCAAGGTGAAGGTGGAAGTGGTGGTGAAGGACCTCGATGTGGAGCGCTGCATCGAGGCCATCGTGACCGCCGCCAAGACGGGCAAGATCGGCGACGGCAAGATTTTCGTCACCCCGGTCGAGCAAGTCGTGCGCATCCGAACTGGCGAGGCCGACGAGGCTGCGATCTGAGTTCTGGCCAGTGCCTCGCGGCTCGCGGCTCGCGAGAGGCGCTAGCGCTAGATGCGCGAGTAGTCGTCTGACGCCACCGCAGCGTTTGCCTGAGCGGCAAGCCGCAACAGCAATTCCACCGGGTCTGCACTCACCTGCAGCACCTGGTTCTGCGGCGCAGAGAGAAAGCCCTCGGCCACGCTGTGCGCCATGAAGGCCAGCAGTGAGTCGTAGTACCCGGCCACGTTGAGCAGGCCTATCGGCTGGTCGTGGTATTTCAGCTGGCGCCACGTCCAGACTTCGTAGAGTTCTTCCAGCGTGCCGATGCCGCCGGGCAACGCGATGAAGACGTGGGCCCGTTCCGCCATCATCTGTTTGCGCACATGCATGGTCGGCACCACGTGCAATTCATGCAGCCCCTGATGGCCTACCTCGAGCTGCTGCAGCGTCTCTGGGATGACACCCACGACACGGCCTCCGGCCGCCAGCGTGGCATCAGCGACTTCTCCCATCAAGCCCACCTTGCCGCCGCCGTAGACAAGCTGCCAGCCACGTTCGCCGATGGCCCGCCCCACTGCCTGTGCGGCTTGTGTGTACGCGGGTTTTGCGCCGTGGCGCGAACCGCAGTAGACGCAGACGGTAAAGGGCGTGTTCGTGTCGACGATGGGCATCTTGGCGATGAAAGAGCAGCTACTTGCGGGGGGCACGTTCCCAGCTTATCAGCCGCGTGCCGCAGAGGGCGTCGTGCCAGAACTGGCGCTGAGGATGCAGCCAGGAAAGGCAGGCATAGGCCGCCATGCCCATCAAGAGGACACCGCTGCTGGCCCAGCCACCCTTCACGCCGCTGACCCACAACACGGCCAGCGCCGGAACAAACCACAGCCAGGCCAGCAAATAGCGGCAAAACGCGCGCAGGGGTCGCACCGGTTGTCCCTCTTGCGTGACGAGGCGGATGCGCCATGTCTGCATCGCCAGGGTCTGACCGGTACGTGTCCAGAAAAAGATGAAGTACACCGCCAGAACGGCAAACAGAAAGGCGCGCAGGCCCCCCGTACCGATGAGGGCGTGCGTCTGACGCGTCACGATGCCGTAGAAAAGTCCGGCAATCATCACCACAGCGAAGAGCAGCACGCCTTCGTAGAGGAAAGAAGCCATGCGCCTGCGCAGGCGCGGGGCGCTTTCCTGAGCGGCAAGAAGGGCCGAAGTGGGGGTCACGGTTGCACGGGCTCGCTGGCCGGCGCCGCGCTTCGCACAGCGGCGCCTTGCGGCCCCTTCTGAGGCAGCAGGGTGCGCGGGTCGACGAAATTGGGTGTGGCCACGATCTTCGGCAGACCGGTCTGGGTATGCGATGGCGGCGCAGCGCGGGTGCTCAACGGGGTGGTGGTGGCCCCAGGCCGGGCTTGCTGCATGCCGGGGTTCACGATGCGTGGCGCGTTTTGCGAAGGCGCACGGACGATGTTGCGCTTGGCCGTGCCGTTGTTGCGGTTGGGTCCGTTGACCGCATCAGCCTGGGAAGCCGCACGCGCCTGCGCCTCGGCGGCGCTGGCACGCGCAGCCGGTTTGGCCCTCTGCATCAGCGCTTCACGCTCTTCGGGCGTCAGTGATTGGTAAGCCTGCCAGCGCGACTGGCGCTCTTCGTCAGGCACCCGCTGCACTTCCTGGAACTGTTGGCGTGCTGCAGTTCTCTGCGCTGGTGTCATGCGGGTCCATTCAGCCATGCGTTCCTTCAGACGATCGCGCTCGTCAGCGGCCATCTGGGGGTAGCGGGCAGCCACCTCCAGCCATTTCTGTCGCCGCGAAGGCTCGATGCTGGACCAGTCTTTCTGCAGCGGTGCCAGCACCTGCTTCTGGGCCTGCGTCAGGCTGCTCCAGGCCGGGCTGCGGTCTTCGGACGATGCGGCACCATGGGTGCCGAACGCAAACATCAGGGCCAGCACCCGCCATGCCGCTTTCAGGTTCATTGCTGCTGTGGCGGCGTGCGCAGGAATTCGGCGAAGCCGGGGTCGCTGTAGGCCGAAGGGGGCAGGGTGTCGCTGAGCAACTGGGCGTCTATGTCCGCAATTGCCAGGACCTGCTCGCGCGCTGTGAAGTGGCCGATGGCAACAAGTCCTGCAATCATCAAGACCAACGGCATGGCGACTGCGAAGCGTTGGCGCCATGCACCAAAACCCACGAGCACAGCGGCGCCAGCCGCCGAAAAGCCCACCGCTGGGGCCAGGACCGATGCGCTCTCGCGTGCCAGGCCAGCCCGCTTGACGGCTTGCTCGCGGGCCACGCGCAGGCGTTCGCTGATGTCGTGCGGCACCGCTTGCGCGACGGCCGTCAGGCTGCCGGCCAATCGCGCCGCCAGTCGCGCTTCAAGGGCGTGCGTATCGGTGTCGTGGTTGCTGCGGTTCATGGTGTGACTCCCTTGATCTTGAGTGCCTTGGCCAATGCCTGCACGGCCCGGGAGCAGTGGGTCTTGACACTGCCTTGCGAGCAACCCATCACGTCGGCGGTCTCACTGACATCGAATTCTTCCCAATAACGAAGCAGGAAGGCTTCTCGTTGACGCGCTGGGAGGTCGGAGACCGCCGCATCGACGATGCGCAGGATCTGTGCCCGCGAAACGGCATCGGCGGCACTTTCGGTACCCAGAGTGTCTTCCAGCGCGTGCAGCGTCTGAAGCAGGTCGAAATCGTCGTCCTCGCCCCCGCTGCTGAAGTCCGACAAGTTCTGCATCACGGCACCGCGCACCTTTTCGCGGCGGAACCAGTCCATCGTGGCGTTCGACAGGATGCGCTGAAAAACCAGCGGCAGTTCGGCCGCCGGGCGGTCGGCGTACTTCGCTGCCAGACGAATCATCGCGTCCTGCACGATGTCCAGAGCGGCGTCGTCGTTGCGCACTGCATAAACCGCTCGCTTGAAGGCTCGCTTCTCGACGCTCTTGAGGAAGTCGGACAATTCTTTGTCGGTGGCCAACGGCGTTGCTGAACGGCTGCGCCCCGGGTTCGGGTCGCCAAGTATCTCATCGTCGCGACAACACGCAGACGGTCAGGCCTGCGTGAGCAGAGCCCTGTGCATAATCAAAGGCTTCGCACAACGTTCTTTTGGGTCGCAAGCTCGTCCGTCAAACCCCGACGGGAGCTTTTCGACCAAGCAGGTACCGAATCGGCCTCACGAGGGCCCGCAGGAGGTGCACCGATGGATTTTCGTCAGAGAAAACCTCAGAGGTTCCAAATGGAAATGTCTGCCGCTGATGTCAAGCGTGCTGCGACTGTCGACAGTCGCGCCCCTTCATCTTCTTCCCCTTCCCCGGCTTCGCCCGCAGCTTCCGCTGCACCTTCCCCGGAGCTCAACGGTTCGGAGATCCTCGTTCGCTGCCTTCAAGCCGAAGGCGTGAAGTTCCTCTGGGGCTACCCGGGCGGTGCGGTGCTCTACATCTACGACGCCCTGTATAAGCAGGAGAGCATCGAACACGTGCTGGTGCGCCACGAGCAGGCTGCCGTGCATGCCGCCGATGGCTACGCCCGCGCAACCGGCGAGGTCGGCGTGGCGCTGGTGACGTCCGGCCCTGGCGTGACGAATGCCGTCACCGGGATCGCGACGGCCTACATGGACAGCATTCCGATGGTGATCATTACCGGGCAGGTGCCGACGGCCGCCATCGGCCTGGACGCTTTCCAGGAATGCGACACCGTGGGCATCACGCGCCCCATCGTCAAGCACAACTTCCTGGTGAAAGATGTGCGCGACCTGGCGCTGACCTTGAAGAAGGCCTTCCACATCGCGCGCACCGGCCGCCCCGGTCCTGTGGTGGTGGACATCCCCAAGGACGTATCGCTGAAGACCTGTGCTTTCCACTACCCCGAGAAGGTGGAAATGCGCAGCTACAACCCGGTGAAGAAGGGTCATGGCGGGCAGATTCGCAAGGCCGTCCAGTTGCTGCTGCAGGCCAGGCGGCCCTACATCTACACCGGCGGCGGCGTCATCCTGGGCAACGCCTCGGCAGAACTGCGACAGCTGGCCGACATGCTGGGATTCCCCTGCACCAACACGCTGATGGGCCTGGGCGCCATCGCGCACAGCGACCCCAAGTTTCTGGGCATGCTGGGCATGCATGGCACCTATGAGGCCAACATGACGATGCAGAACTGCGACGTCCTGCTGGCCGTGGGCGCGCGCTTCGACGACCGAGTCATCGGCAACCCCAAGCACTTTGCGTCGGTGGAACGCAAGATCATCCACGTCGACATCGACCCTTCCAGCATCAGCAAGCGCGTGAAGGTGGACATCCCCATCGTCGGCGATGTGAAGGAAGTGCTGCGCGAACTCATTGCGCAGATCAAGGACGCCACCGTTCGGCCCGACGCCGGTGAGATGAGTTCGTGGTGGAAGCAGATCAACGAGTGGCGCCGCCGTGAATGCCTGGCGTTCAAGGACAGCCCCGACGTCATCAAGCCGCAGATGGTGGTCGACAAGCTGTGGCAGCTGACGAAAGACCGCGACGCCTACATCACCAGCGACGTGGGCCAGCACCAGATGTGGGCGGCGCAGTACTACCGCTTCGACGAGCCGCGGCGCTGGATCAACAGCGGTGGCCTGGGCACCATGGGCGTGGGGCTGCCCTATGCCATGGGCATCAAGCTGGCCAAGCCCGAGAGCGATGTTTTCTGCATCACTGGCGAAGGCAGCATCCAGATGTGCATCCAGGAACTGTCGACCTGCAAGCAGTACAACACGCCGGTGAAGATCGTCTCCTTGAACAACCGCTATCTGGGCATGGTGCGGCAGTGGCAGCAGCTGGATTACGGCAGCCGCTACTCGCACAGCTACATGGACGCGCTGCCCGACTTCGTCAAGCTCGCAGAGGCCTATGGCCACGTCGGCCTGCTGGTGGAGAAGCCGGGTGATGTCGAAGGCGCGCTGAAAGAAGCCATACGGCTGAAGGACCGCACCGTCTTCCTCGACATCCGCACCGACCCGACGGAAAACGTCTGGCCGATGGTGAAAGCCGGACAGGGCATCAGCGAAATGCTGCTGGGCTCGGAAGACCTGTAAGCGGCCGAGCGCAGACTCCCCCAACCTCACACCGCGTGGCCAAGGGCCCAGGGTTACCGCCCTGAAGCCTGAAGAGCGCGTCGGCAAAGAGAAATTTTCATGAAACACATCATTGCGGTACTGCTCGAGAACGAGCCGGGTGCCTTGTCTCGTGTCGTCGCGCTGTTTTCGGCGCGCGGCTACAACATCGAAAGCCTCACGGTAGCGCCCACCGAGGACGCCAGCCTCTCTCGCATGACCATCGTCACCACCGGCAGCGACGACGTCATCGAGCAGATCACCAAACACCTGAACCGCTTGATCGAGGTGGTGAAGGTGGTCGACCTGACCGAGGGCAGCTTCACCGAGCGCGAACTGATGCTCATCAAGGTGCGCGCGGTGGGCAAGGAACGCGAAGAGATGAAGCGCATGGCCGAGATTTTTCGCGGCCGCATCATCGACGTCACCGAGAAGAGCTACACCATCGAGCTCACTGGCGACAGCAGCAAGCTCGACGCCTTTCTCGTCGCCATCGACCGCACTGCCATCCTGGAAACCGTTCGCACCGGTGCCAGCGGCATCGGCCGCGGCGAGCGAATTCTTCGCGTTTGAATGTCGTCGCCGCATCGGCACCCCCCACACCACTTTTTACGGAGAGAACCATGAAGGTCTACTACGACAAGGACGCCGACCTGAGCCTCATCAAGGGCAAGAACGTCGCCATCATCGGCTACGGCTCGCAGGGTCATGCGCATGCGCAGAACCTGAACGACAGCGGCTGCAAGGTCACTGTCGGCCTGCGCAAGGGCGGGGCCAGCTGGTCCAAGGTGGAGAGAGCCGGCCTGAAGGTCGCAGAGGTGGCCGAGGCCGTGAAGGAGGCCGACGTGGTGATGATCCTGCTGCCCGACGAGCAGATCGGTGCGGTTTACGCCAACGACGTGGCGCCCCATATCCCCCAGGGCGCCAGCCTGGCCTTCGCGCATGGCTTCAACGTGCACTATGGGCAGGTGGTGCCGCGTGACGACCTCGACGTCTGGATGGTCGCGCCCAAGGCCCCCGGCCACACCGTGCGCAACACCTACACGCAAGGCGGTGGCGTGCCCCACCTCATCGCCGTGCATGCCGACAAGAGCGGCAAGGCGCGCGATCTGGCACTGAGCTATGCCGCGGCCAAGGGCGGCGGCAAGGCCGGCATCATCGAGACCAATTTCCGCGAGGAGACCGAGACCGACCTGTTCGGCGAGCAGGCCGTGTTGTGTGGTGGCACCGTCGAGCTGATC
>JBBSCV010000082.1:0-12482 GCA_038249925.1 Burkholderiales bacterium | reverse complement strand
GTGGCCTGTGGCCAGTGGCTCGGAAGCCCCGGCTGCAGCCGCAACTGCTGCGGACCGAATTCCAGCCCGAAGATGGACTCGACCGCGGCGCGGTGCATCCACCCTGCAGCGCCGGTGTACCAGCTCCAGCCGCCACGCCCGGCATAGGGCGGCGCGGAGTAGATGTCGGCGGCCATCACATAGGGCTCCAGTCCGTACACCTCGGCCTGCGCGGGTGTGGCACTGCGGTGCGCCGGGCTCAGGCATGTCCAGGCGAACCACGCGGCGTCCAGCGCTGGCTGCCGCTCTTCTTCAGGCGTGTCGGTCTGATGGGCACTGGCCACCTGCGCCATCAGCCACCACACGGCGGCGTGGGAATACTGCCCGCCGTTTTCACGCACACCACGGGGGTAGGCCTGTATGTAGCCGGCGCTGGGCTGCTGCAGTGCCAAGGGCGGGTGCAGCAAACGCACGAGGCCGTGGTCTTCATCCACCAGGTGTTCCCGTGCCGCGATCAAGGCCTGGCGCTGGCGCTCTGGCGGCGCTTCACCACTGAGCACGGCCCAGGCCTGGGCGATGAGGTCGATGCGCGCCTCGGTGTTGTGCTGCGAACCCAGCGGCGAGCCGTCGTCGAAGAAGGCGCGTGCATACCAGCTGCCGTCCCAGGCCGGGCCTTGCAGCGCGGTGCGCCAGCCGTCGGCGGCGTCTTCCCAGCGCTGCGCGCGTTCAACGTCGCCGCGCCCGCGTGCCACCGGCGCAAAGTCGGCCACCACGCGGCACAGGAACCAGGCCAGCCAGACCGATTCACCGCGGCCTTCAGAGCCGACACGGTTCATGCCGTCGTTCCAGTCGCCACTGCCCATCAGCGGCAGGCCGTGCACGCCCACGCGAAGGCTGCGGTCGATGGAGCGCGCGGCGTGTTCGTACACGCTCGCCATCTCGTCGCTGATGTTCGGCACGCCGTAGGCGTCTTCCGCGCCCGGTGCAATGTGCAGGCCTTCGATGAAGGGCACGGTTTCGTCCAGCACGCTCGTGTCGCCGCAGCGCGCGAGGTAGTGCGCCACGGCAAAGGGCAGCCAAAGCAGGTCGTCGGAGAAGTGCGTGCGGACGCCGGCGCCGTCGGGCGCATGCCACCAGTGCTGCACGTCGCCCTCGGTGAACTGGCGCCCTGCGCAACGCACGATCTGCATGCGCAGCAGGTCGGGCGCAGCCCAGGCCAGCGCCAGGCTGTCTTGCAGCTGGTCCCGAAAGCCAGTGGCACCCCCGGCCTGGTACAGCGCGGCCTTGGCCCAAAGGCGGCAGGCGACCGTCTGGTACAGCAGCCAGTGGTTGACCAGCGCGTCGAACAGCGGGTCGGGCGTGGCCACCGTGGTGGCCCCGAGCAGCGCCTGCCAATGCCGGCGCACGCTCTGCAGGCGCGCCGCCGGTGCCACCGCAGCGGCGCGGCGCAGCAACTCGCAAGCCGCAGCGGGGCTCGGGGCCCAGCCCAGCAGCAGCGTGCGCTCGGCGGTTCCGCCCGGGGCCAGGTCCAGACTCAGGCCGAGTGCGGCGCAGGGGTCGTTGGCAGCGCCTGCGCGTCGGCCCAGGCGGTCGGGCAGCACAGGCTGGCCGCTGGTGCCGAAGAACTCCTGGCGGTCGCAGGTCCAGTCGGGCTGCGCGTCTTGGGTCGCGATGTTGAATGCGTCATCGGCCGTGGTGTCCAATGTCTCGTCGGCGCTTGTCTCCGGCGTCTCTTGAGACGTACCGCCCATCGACCCGTCTGCCGACTTGTCCGCAGCCGGCCGCCACGCCAGGAAGGCGGTGCCATTGCCGAACCCGCCGGCACTTTCCTGCTGTGTGGCCAGCAGCGCGAACAACGGCCGCGGCAGCGTCTCGCAGTGCGCCGCGGTGAACACACTCGCCCGGTCGTTGCGCTGCGCGCCCATCAACCATTCACACATCGCCACCAGCCGCAGCTGGCTGCGCTCGGGCCCGCGGTTGGTCACGCGCAGCGTCAGCTGCCGCACGGCGCTGTCGGGGTCCACGCTCCAGCGCGCCTGCACCGCCAGGCTGCCGTGGCGGTGGCTGATGCGTGTGCTGCCGGCCTCGTGCACGACGCTGAAATCGGTGTCGGCGGCAGCCTCGGCCGAAGCCGCCACGGCCCAGGTCTGGCGCGTGGCGCGGTCTTGCAGCAGCAGCCATTCCGACGGCGGGTCGGCCACGGCGTCGTTGTGCCAGGCCGTCAGCTGGTTCATGCGGCTGTTCACGGCCCAGCTGCAGCCGGCACCTGTCTCGGTGATGAGGCTGCCGAAGCCTGAATTTGCCAGCACATTCAACCAGGGCCGCAGCGGGCGCGCGCTGGGGCCGGCCTCGAAGCAGAACCGCCCGGCCAACGGTCCCCGTTCTCCCGTCGCGCCAAACCGGCCCTGGGCTGCCGGCGGGGCGTGGCGGGGCCAGGCGCGCGGCGCCGAGCCGAGTGCTGCTGCACCCACGCCGTGTCGTACAGCGCGGGCGGCCTCGTGCAGACCGGCCCATTCGTCCAGCTGCGCGGCCAGCGGGCGGCCGTCGGCGCGCAGGCGCAGGCGCGCCACGGCTTGCAGCGTGGCCGCTTCGTCGCTGCTCAGGCCGTCGGCGCGCAGCAGGTGCCAGCCGCAGCGCTGTGCCGGGGCGTGGCTGGCGGCGTCGGCTTCGAAACGGTCGCGCAGCGTGGCCAGCGCTCGCTGCAGCGGCATTTCGTAGCTGGCGGCCTCGGCATTCACCACCACCAGGTCGCAGGCCAGCCCGCCCCATTGCCACAGGCTCAGCGCCTGGCTGAGTGAACGCAGCAGACCCAGGCCCTGCATGCCTGACGCCGCCACCAGCACCAGCGGCCTTTCGCCGGAAAGCCCGAAGCGCCACAGCAACCGCCGGTCGCGCGTTTGCAGCACGGCCTGGGCACGTGTGGGCTTGGCCAGCGTCAGCAGCAGCGCGGTGTTCAGCGTCTGCAGCGTGGTGAAGGTGTCGGCACCCATGCGCAGCGTGCGCAGGCGTATGCCGGCCAGCGTGGCCGACATCAAGGAACTGCGGGCGATGGCGCTGGCCTGCTGGTGCTTGTCCACCACCGAATGCAAGGTGGCGACATCGGCCGCCGCTGCGGTGGCAAAACAAAGGCGCAGGCTCGCGCCGGGCTGCAGGCGCACTTTCACGGCCAGCACGCACATCGGGTCGAGGCCGGTTTCCAGTTCTTCGAAGCCGTCATCAGCGGGCGTGCCGAAGTCGCGCAAGCCCGCCAGCGGCTGTGCCGGGCTGCGGTTGCGGCCACGCCACGGCAGGCGGTCGGTCTGGTAGCGCAGCGCCGTCACCTCGGGCGCGGTTTCGGCCAGAAAGTGGGCCATGTGCAGACCGGCCTCGCCGGCCAGGCGCGGCTTGCGCTCGAAAAGCAGTGCACGTTGCGCGAGGTGGCCGCGCGCCTGCACGAACATCTGGCCGAATGCCGGGTGGGCCTCGTCGGAACGCGCCTCGGCCAGCGTGGGCTCGAAAGCCGAAAAGAGTTCGAGTTCGAGCACCCCCGTGCCGGTGTGCTGCAGCTCGACCTGGCGGAATTCAATGTCGTCTTCCGGGCTCACCCACACCGTCACCTGGGTGCGCAGCGTGAGCCATTGCGCCTGCAGCACCACACGGTCGGCATGGAACTGGCTGAAGTAGCTGGCATCGGGGTCGGGCGCGGGGTGCTGGCTCAGCGACACCGGCGCTGCATCACCCCGGCGCACCCAAAGGAAGTGGCCGTGCGCGTCGCGCAGCGCGTCGTCGCGCCAACGGCCGAGGTCGCGGCCGAACAGGCTGCTGCGGCCAGCGCCATTGGCGCGCAGCGCTACGGCGTAGCGGCCGTTGCCCAGCAGGTGCGTGGGCTCGATGGCGTGCAGGCCAGGCGTCACTTCGCGCAGCAGCGTGGGTGCCTTGTGGCGCTGAGCCGCCGGTGCCGGCCCGGCCAGCGGCGCCACCAGGCGCGACACCTCGCGAGGCGCGCGTTCATGCAGCAGCGAGCTCACGGCTTCGAGGTGCGGGTCGGCCATGCCCCAGCGTTGCGCCGCGCCGTCCAGCAGCACGTTGGCCAGCGCCACGATGGTCATGCCCTGGTGGTGAGCCATCACGGTGTGCACGGGGGTCAGCGCTTCGGGGCCGGCCTGGCGTGCCGGCGTGAAGTCCAGCGCCTCGATGAAGCCCAAGGGCCCGCGCGCGCCCAGTCCCTGCAATGCGGCGTAGTTGATGCTGGCCGCGTGCGGCAGCAATTGCGCCGCCAGTGCCGTGGCGTAGGGCGCGATCACGAGTTCATCGGGCGGGGTGCGGCGCAGCGCCAGGCGCGGCACGCCCTGCGGCGCGTACTGGTAGGCCAGGGTGTGATCGCTGCCGGCATACGCGGATTCAGAGATGCCCCAGGGCACGCCCTGGGCGGCGGCAAAGCTGCGCTGTTCGGCCAGGGCCGACAGGCCGGCTTCGAAGAGCACGCTGCCGGTGGGCTCGTTCAGCACCAGCGTGGGCATGAGGTACTCGAACATCGAGCCCGACCAGGAACGCAGGCCGGCCATCGTGCCCACCGCGTAGAAGGGCCGGCCCAGGGCCGCCCAGTGCTGCACCGGCACATCGCCCTTGGCAATGGCCAGCAGGCTGGTCAGGCGCGATTCGCTGGCCAGCAGGTCATAGAAGCCCGCGTCGAGCTGTTGCTCGGCAACGCGAAAGCCGATGTGCAGCAGGTGCCGACGCGGGTGGTAGAGAAAGCCGAAGTCGGGCGCCCAGGCCAGCGCCTGGCAGCGCGCGGCCAGCGCGCGCAGCTGCAGCATGGGGTCGGCTTGAATGTCCGTCAGTTGTCGGGGCCCTTCACCCGCTGCGGAGTCTCTGGCGCTCAGCGCCGCACTGGCTGCGTCACCGGCCTCGGTGTGCGCCAGTTCCAGGCAGGCCTGAGCCACGGCCAGCAGGTGGCCGCTGAGGTTGCCGCTGTCGACGGTAGAGACATACATCGGCAGCAGCGGTTTGCCGTTGGCGGTGTCGTACCAGTTCAGGAAGTGGCCGCGGTGGCGCGGCAGGGTAGCCAGCGTGGCCAGCGTGGCCTGCAGGCGCTGCACCAGTTCAGCGGTGTCTATCCAGCCGAACTGGCGCGCGCAAGCCACGCTCAGCAGGTACAGGCCGATGTTGGTGGGTGAGGTGCGCCGCGCCAGCATTTCATGCGGCATGGTTTGCAGGTTGTCGGGCGGCAGGTACAGGTCTGCTGCGCTGACCGTGCGCTCGAAGCTGCGCCAGGTGTCGCGCGCCACGCCACGCAGATAGGCGCGGTCTTCGGCCGGGCAGTCGGCCGGCTGCGGCAGCAGGCCGCGATGGCTGGCAATCCAGCTCCACAGCGGTGCCGCGCCCCACAGCGCGCACAGAAGCAGGCTCAGCACCGGGTGGGGCGTGTCGACGGCCAGCAGTGCCGCGGCCAGACCGGCAGCCACCAGCGGCACCGGCCAGCGGCGGCGCAGCGCTGTGCCCAGGCTGGCACTGGCGGCGGCCTGCGCCGAGGCCGCCGTGGTCCACTGCAGCAGCAGGCGTTGGCTGAAGAGCACCCGCCACAGCGCCCGTGCCACCGCGTCCACAGCCGCCAGTGCGTGCTGCAGCAGCATGGCGCTGTGCCACAGGCCACCGCCAGCCGCGCGCAGCAGTTCGGCGCCGGCCTGGTAGGCGAAGTGGCGCCAGGCCACGTCTTCGCGGCTGGGGAAGGCGCCGGCCAGCGCGCCCAGCAACGGCCCGGCCGCAAACGCCGCCAGCACCAGCACGATGGCGGCGCCGGGCGAAACCAATTGGCCAGACAGCGCCAGCAGCAGCAGCGCCAGGCAGGCCGGCGGCACCAGTGAACGGCGCAGGTTGTCGGCCATCTTCCAGCGGTTCACCGCGCCCAGCGGGTAGCGCGCCGGCTGCACCAGTGAACGCAGCAAGATCGGCAGCAGCTGCCAGTCGCCGCGTGTCCAGCGGTGCACGCGCGAGGCCGCCACTTCAGCGTGGAAGGGGGCGTCCTCCACCAGCGTCACGTCGGTCACGGCGCCGCAGCGGGCAAGGGCGCCTTCCAGCAGGTCGTGGCTGAGCACCTGGCCTTCGGGCAAATTGCCGCCCAGCACGGCGTGCACGGCCCGCACGTCCATCAGGCCCTTGCCGGTGTAGCTGGCCTCGCCGAACAGGTCTTGATAGACCTCGGAGCTGGCTGCGCCGTAGGGGTCGATGCCGCTCTGGCCGGCAAAGAGGCGGTGGAAGATCGTGTCTTCGAAAGGCTTCGGCAGCGGCGTCACCAGACGTGGCTGCAGGATGCCGTAGCCGCCCTGCACCCGGCGGCCGTCGGCGCTGAGGCGGGGGCGGTTGGCCGGGTGCGCGGCCACACCCACCAGTTCACGCAAGCGGCCCGGCGGCAGCTGGGTGTCGCTGTCCAGCGTGACGATGTAGCGCGTGGCCAGCGCCGGGCGTGACACCGCCCCCAGATCGACAAAGGCCTGCGGCAGACCCGCCACGCCACCGGGCGCGGCCAGTGCCGCTGGCCCACTCAAACCCTCTGGCCCGCTTGAACACCCTGCGCCTTCGGCAAGCTCAGCCACCAGCTGTTCCAGCTTGCCGCGCTTGCGTTCCCACCCTATCCAGCGCGCTTCGCTGCGGCTGAAGCTGCGCCTGCGGTGCAGCAGGAGGAAGCGCGCGCTGCCGCTGGCGGCCGGTTCCTGGCCTTCGTTGAGCGCCGCCACGCGCGCGGCCGCCATGTCCAGCAGGGCGGCGTCGGCATCGGCGCGTGCCGTGTCGGCGTCGGCCCAGTCCGTCAGCAGCGCGAACTGCGCCTGCGGCTCGGGGTTGGCCAGCTGGTGTCGGCGCAAGGTGTGCACCAGCTCTTCGATGGCCGCAGCGTCGCTGAGCAGGGCCGGTACGACCACCAGCACCCGGTGTTCTTCAGGGATGCCCCGTGGCAGCGCCAGCCGCGGCAGCGGCCGCGGCCGCGTGCTTTCACTCAGCATGCGGTGCAGCAGTGCGATGACGGCCTCGGACGCCGGCCAGGCCAGCAAGACCAGCAGCGGCCAGCGCGGCCATTCGCTTGCAGCCCAGATGCTGCCCGGCAGCAGCGCCGCCATCAGCGCGACGGTACCGACCAGCACCGCGGCGAGGTAGAGCGGCAGCGCACCGCGCTGCGCCAGCGTGCGCAACGCCGCGGCCACTGGCTCGTGCAGGCCCAGCGAACGCCCCAGTGCCGCGCGCCCCGGGCCGTGCAACCAGTGGCCGGCGGTGGCCGTGACTGGCACATCCGCAGGTTCGGTCAGCGGCGGTGGGAAGCGCGCCGTTGACGGCAAGTTCCCGTGTGCTGATTCGTGCGCTGTTTCAGGCAACGCTGCAGACCGGTTCGCCGCGGCGTCTTCCGGCCCGCCACGTATCGACGCGAGCAGCGCCTGCGCCACCTGCATCTCGCTGCGGCGACTGCGTCGCGCCAGCGCTTCGATGCCGTGCAGGGTTTGGTCGCGGCTGCGGTGGTGCTCGGCGGCGAAGATAGCATCGCCCAGCATCAACTGCGTCAACGGGCTGGCGCGCGCCACGATCTCGGGCCAGTCGGCGTCGTTGATGGCGCGCAGCGCGTTCACCGCGTTGCTGACGCTCAGGTTGTCAGCCGTCTGCTCGGCATGTTGGCGGTCAGGCAGCGAGTCGGTCGGCGCCAGGCGCGTCTGCAATTGCTCTTGCAACCAGCGGCGCAGCGGGGGCGGCACAGCTTCGCCAGTGGTCTGGTGGGGGTCCAGCAGGCGCAGGCCCAGTTGCGCCAGAAAAGTGTGCTCGACGCCGCGCGCGGCCAGCTGCGTGCACAGGGTCTGCAGTGCGGGCAGGGTGCAGTGCGCGGGCTGGTCGCTGCAACGCCGGGCCAGTTCGCGCGCGGCCTGCTGCGTGGCCAGGCGCTCGGCCAGGCGGCGCAGGTTCTCCACCAGTACCACCCGCAGCGTGGTGGGCAGGGCCCACATTTCGGCCAGGCCGAGTTCACGCGTGGCCTGGTAGCCGCCCAGGTAATGCACCAGCAGGTCTTCGTCGAAGGCGCTGTCGCTGTGGGCGACGAAGGCCCAAGCCACGCCGTAGACGCGCGGCAGGCCGCCCAGTGCCTCGTTCTGCAGCACCGGCAGACCACCGAAATAGCTGCGCGGCAAGCCTTCGTGGATGGCCAGCAGTTGGGCGTCGATGAGGCCGAAGTTGTCCAGCAGCCATTGCGCTGCGGGACTGGATTCGTCACCTGCGGCGGCCTGTGCCGCAATCACGCCATGGGCTTCGCGCAGCACACGGATGTTGTCGCGCAGGCGCGGGAAGAACCCCGTGGCTCCCCACGCCGGGCGCTGCGCCGCGTGTGTCAGGCCCAGGCTGCTGCCATGCTGGGCAAAGCGCTGGGGTCCGAAGATTTCTGCGCGCACCGGCGGCAGCAAGGCCCCGGCTTGCGAACTCAACATGCGGCCCAGCGCCGGCGGAAGCCCCGGCGCCAGCGCAGCCCAGGCCGTCAAGGTGCGATCAATAGCCAGCCCGCGGTCAACACGACCATCACCACAGCCAGGCTGGAGACGAAATGTCCCAGCACGAAGCCGCGCACCAGCACGACCTTGCATTTCAGTTCAGCCAGGCGTGACTGAGCGGCCGAGCAGTGGTGCATGTGCGTGCAAAGTTCATCCAGCTCGGTGGGCCGTGTGTCGGGGCCCTGGCCATCGGCAGAGGTGGCCCACAAGGGCTGCGGAAGTGCGGAATGGGGTGTCATCGGCTGCATGGCGTTACTCGTTGGGCGTGGTGATGGGAATGGGCCAAGAACGAAGGGCAAAAGGCATGCCAGCGTTGTATGCGCCACGCTTGCCCATGTCTGTGCGCTGGCGCACCGCCTGGAGCGCTGGCCGGCTGTTTGCCCACGTCTCCCGATGTCTGTACGCTGCCGTACGCAGACGGCCTGCATCCGCTCTATGCTTCCGCTTTGGACATTCCGTGCGGTCAGCCCTGCGCGCGCCCGTGCCTGAACAATGAACCCGGAATTCGCGATGGCTGACACGCCCAACCCAGGCTTCCACGCCGACTCCAGACTGAACCGTCTCATCCGCAGCCTGCCTGCGGAGGATTTTTTGCGTTGGCAGCCGCACTTGGAATCGGTAGACATGCCCTTGGGTCAGGTGATGTACGAATCCGGCCGGCAGATGAGCCATGTGTATTTCCCCACCACGTCCATCGTTTCGCTGCTTTATGTGATGGAAGACGGTTCCTCGGCCGAGATTGCTGTCGTGGGCAACGAGGGCCTGGTGGGAATTTCACTTTTCATGGGCGGTGAAACCACGCCCAGCCGTGCCGTGGTGCAAAGCGCCGGCGAGGGCTGGCGCCTTCGCGCGCGCATCGTCAAAGAAGAGTTCGAGCGCCCCGGCGCGGTGATGCACCTGATGCTGCGCTACACGCAGGCGCTCATCACGCAGATGGCGCAAACCGCGGTGTGCAACCGCCACCACAGCCTGGACCAGCAGCTGTGCCGCTGGTTGCTGTTGAGCCTGGACCGGCTGAACGGCAGCGAACTCGTGATGACGCAAGAGCTCATTGCCAACATGCTGGGTGTGCGCCGCGAGGGCGTGACCGAAGCGGCGCTGAAGCTGCAGCGCCGCGGCCTCATACGCTATTCGCGCGGCCACATCACGGTGCTCGACCGCCCGGGCCTGGAAGCCAGCACCTGCGAGTGTTATGCGGTGGTGAAGAAAGAGTACGACCGCCTGCTGGCCGACAAGACCGACAAGACCGACAAGTCCGACAAGCCAGCCGGTTAGCGGCCGCCAATTCAGCGGCGGCGTGCAGGCGGGTGTCCGTACGGTTCTGCACAGAAGCGCCTGGGCTCGCGACGCACACTGCGCGCGTTGCCGGGAGGTTTCTTTGAACCCTGTCCAGAACCGTCTGATCGAACTCCTGCCCGCGCGTGACCGCGCTCGCCTGCTCGATGCATGCGAACCCGTGAACCTGGTCTCGAGCGAGGTGCTGAACGTCAGCGGCAGCGCAGTGCGCCATGTCTATTTTCCGACGCAGGCATCCATCTCTCTGGTTTCGCGCGTGGACGAGCACCCCGGCCTCGAGGTGGGCCTGGTGGGCCATGAGGGCATGCTCGGTACCGCGCTGGTGCTGGGTGTGGCCGCGGCGCCGTCGCGCGCGCTGGTGCAGGGCGCAGGGGCTTCATGGCGTATCAGCGCAGCAGCGTTTCGGCGTGAGTTGAAGGCCAGCGTGGCGTTGCAGCGCCAGCTTTCGTTGTATCTCTATGTCTTGATGTCGCAGGCGGTCTCCTCTGCCGGCTGCCTGCGCTTCCACCTCGTCGGGCAGCGGCTGGCGCGCTGGCTGCTGATGAGCCAGGACCGGGCGCTCGACGCGCAGTTTCCGGTCACGCATGAATTCCTGGCCTACATGCTGGGCGTGCGCCGCGTGGGCGTCACGGTGGCCGCCGGGGAACTGCGCAGCCGCGGCCTCATCGGCTACCACCGCGGCAAGCTGACGGTGCTGGACCGCCCCGGCCTGGAAGCCGCTGCGTGCAGTTGCTACGCCGCTGACCGTCGCGTCTACGCCCGTTACCTGGGTGAGTAGCTCGGCCTAGAGCCAGTCCTTCGGCAAGTACCCGGCCCGCCCCGACAAGTGACCGCGCAGCAAGCCTTGCCAGCCGCAGCCCTTGTCGGTGCAGGCATAGCGACGCAAAGGCGTGGCACGGTAGGTCAGGAGCGCCAGCACGCGATCGGTGAAGTGGCGGGGGCGGCGCTGCAGGGCCTGGCGGCAAGCGGGACAAACCAGCGACGGTGCCTTGGTGGCCGGCGAAACCTTCTGCGTGTAGATCATGGGCAACTATTCGCGCGATGCGGTGGCCCGTCGGTGCGGCGGCGCACTTGCCGGGGGGATAAGCCGGTGGGACAAGCCGTAGCACAAGCCGGGGCACAAGCCGGGGCACAAGCCGGGGCACAAGCGAGCGCAGTGGCAGCCGCACAGGCCGGTGCAGACGCCTGGCCTGTCGGAGCAGCGCCGACAGCATGCCCTTCGGTACGCCAGCGTACGGAACAAGGCACATCGCTTGCCCATACTCCTGACATCGAGGCCTCCACCACGGAGGCGGGAGCGCCGAAAATGAGCCTGACCACCATCTTGTTGATCGTTCTCGTGCTGATGCTGGTGGGTGTCGTCCCCGCATGGCCGCACAGCCGCTCTTGGGGTTATGGCCCGAGCGGCGTGCTGGGTCTGGTGGTGGTGGTGTTGCTGGTGTTGCTTTTGATGGGGCGCCTGTAATGCCTGCCGTAATGTCTACCGTGATGGCGCAGGTGAGGTCGTTGCCGGTCCGGCTGCGGGTGGCCAGCCGTCGTTCGGCCAGCGACCGTGGCGTGCTCGACCACGACATGCTGATGGGCGCTGTGGCGAGCCGACTGCAAGCCTTGGTGGATGCGCCGCCACCAGCGCCCGAAGCGTTGCAAGTGGCGTTGCGCGACTGCGCGCAGGCGCTTGAGTCGCTGCGCCCTGCGCTGGTGCAGGAACGGGGCTGCGGAGAAAGACTGGAGCGCGAAGTGCTGGAATTGCGCCGCGCATTGGCTGAGGCTCGGCGGGAACTGGCCGGCAACCGGGATGGAGAACGCCGCGCCTTGCACATCACCGAGCACGACGCCTTGACCTCGCTGCCCAACCGCAACTGCTTCCAGGCTCGCCTGGAGGAGGCGCTTGTCAACCATGCCGCGACTGCCGGTGGCAGCACCGAAGCCGAAGCTCCCGCACTGGCCGTAATGTTTCTCGATCTGGATGACTTCAAACCCATCAACGACAAGCACGGGCACCAGACTGGAGATGAACTGCTGCGCATCGTGGCCCAGCGTTTGAGCCGTTCCCTGCGCGGTGGTGACATGGTTTGCCGGCTCGGCAACGACAAGTTCGCCTGTCTTCTGTTCACCCCGACGGGCCGAACACAGCTGAGCCACGTCGCGTCAAAGCTTTTCGATGCCGTGTCGGCACCGCTGTCGGTCGGGCCACTGCAGTTGGTTGTGCATCCGAGCATCGGTATTGCGATGGCTCCGCATGACGGCAATTCCGCGGCAGCCCTGCTGCAACGTGCCGACAGTGCGATGTACCGCGCCAAGCGGCGTCAACTCGGATACACCTTCTACGACCAGCACGTGGATACCTGAAAAGCCCAGCGGCTTCTCCGCGCCGGTGCGGAGGAACCGCTGGCTACCTTCGTTCAGTGACGCTGGCGGCTCAGCATGCTGACCAGCGCCATCAGCGTGGCGCCTGCTGCGGCAGCCATCAGCATCGACTTCACGGGTTCATCTCGAATGTAGGTGGCGGTGTTTTCCGTGGCGCGATGGGCACGGTCCACCATGTGTTGCGAAGTGTCGCGCAGAGCGGTGACGCCGCGCTGTGCAGCGCCGATGGCTTGTGCGCTGGCGTGGTCTGCAGCAGCAGCGGCACGGTCGATGGCTTGATGGGTGGTATCCGGGTTCATGGCTGTTCTTTCGAAGGGTTGTGGGAGGGAAGGGCGGCACATAGGC
>JBBSCV010000081.1:0-12579 GCA_038249925.1 Burkholderiales bacterium | reverse complement strand
TCACGTCTGGCACCACATCCCGCCCCACAAACGGCGACCCGATTGCCTTTCGTGCTTCAGACGCGGTCAGGCCAGCATGAACCCCAAATTGCGCGTGCCGGGGTCGAAGTTGGCGAGGTTGGGGAATATGTCCAGCAACTGTGCTGGCGACAAGCCCAGCCAGGTGCCCAGCGTGTTGCCGAGTTGGTCCACCGAAATCTGCGGCAGCAGCGAGCCGTTGCCCAGCTGGTCTGGGCTGCCATCGAAGTTGTTGTTGTTGGTGTTCTTCACCGCCAACTGCGGAAAGCGGCCATGCACCTGGCCTCCGCGCACGGCGCCGCCCATCACGAAGTGGTGGGCGCCCCAGCCGTGGTCTGTGCCGTCGCCATTGCTGGTGAACGTGCGGCCGAAGTCGCTGGCCGTGAAGGTGGTGACCTGGTTCCGTGCGTTCAGGTTGCCGAGGGTGTCGTCGAAGTACTTCATCGCTTGCGCAACACGGGCCATGAGGTCGGCCTGGTTGCGGTTCTGGAAGTCGTGCGTGTCGAAGCCGCCCAGACTGACGAAAAACACCTGTCGGTTGCAGCCGCTGGCGCCGCGAATGCCGGCGTCGATGAGCCGGGCCACGACCTGGAATTGCTGCGCCAGGCTGTTGGGCGCGGTGACGCCAGTCAGCGGGTTGTCGTAACGCAGTTTGGGGTCGTTGTTGGCGACGTAGCCGCCGCTGGCAGGTGCCGTGCCAAAAACGGGGTCGCTGGGTGCGCGCAACGCCGTACGCAGAATGGCTTCGGCGTCGATCGAGCGCCTGGCCACTGCGCCGACGTCGGCGTCGAAAGGGTGCGTGCTGGTGGACAGGGCCACCAGACGCTGCAGCGCGGCACCCACGTCTGCCGAGCCGTACAGCGTTCCCGTGCTGGAAACGCCCAATGGCACAGCGCCGGTCGTGTTCACCTGGTATTGCCTGACCGTGTTGCCCGACAGCCAAACGGCATTGCCAGTGGCCGACACGGCGGTGAACACCGGTCTGGCGTTCTGGCTGGCAAGGATGTCACCCATGCGGCCAGCCCATCCCACCGTGGTGCCTTCCGGGCCCAGCGCCTGCCAGGTGTTCTGCTGGTCGTTGTGCGAAAACAGCCGCGCTGGTTTCGGGTGTGATGCCAAGGCGTACTGCGCCTTGGTGGTGGGCCTGATCAGGGGCCCGATGTTGGGCAGGATGGCCAGCCGCTGCTCGGTGTTGAAGAGCGTCTGCAAGCTGCCCAGCAGAGGGTGCAGCCCGAGGTTGGTTGCACGCTGGTTGGCTGATTGCAGTTGCAACACGCCGCCCAGGCGATCGGGCGAGCCTGCTGGCGCGCTGGCCACCGGCGCAGTCCCCGGGTAGAGCAAGGCGATAGGGTCCGGCGCCTGCGTGCGTGTGCTGGTGTAGGCGCGCCAGTTGGACCGGTCCAGCGGCAGCACCGTGTTGAATGCGTCGTTGCCGCCGTAGAAGAACAGGCACACCAGCGCTCTGTACTCACCGGTGGTCTGCGCCGCGGCCGAGCCGAGTGCGGCCAGGTTCAATGCCAGCGGCGCCGCGGTGCCGGCCAATGCCGACATCGCGCTGGCGTGTCGCAGAAAAATTCTTCGTGAGGGATCGTGCAGTGGACGCATGGTGGTGGCCTCTCGTGGCTGACTACTTTTGAACCAGAAACTCGGGCGACGCCAGTACCAGCAGCACCGCAGACTTCACGCGGTTGGACTTGGCGGTGTCGATGGCGCCTTGGTTGGTGCCGCCCGCGTTCAGCGCCGGGATGACGATCTTGCCGACGGCGGTGGCTGCCTCGGTGCTGAGCGTGCTGCTGATGCGGCCGAACAGCAGTTTGTCGGCCACCGACGCGACCAGCGCGCTGGGCTGCGTGGCCAGCGCCAGTTCGGGCGCCCAATCGCGTCGCAGGTCGCGGCGGTTCAGCACCACCCCGCCCACGGTGCCGTTGTTCTGGCCCACGCCCAAGCTCAGGTTGTCACGCATGTAGTTCACCCAGCCTGCCGCGCTGCTTTCGTTGAGCAGCTGCATTTCAGGCGCCACCAAGCCGGCTGCGGCCGACTGGCTGCCCGGGGCGATGTAGCCCGGGCGATAGAAGTTGAAGACCGACGGTGCGCGCAACGGTGTCTGGCCCAGAGAAGCCGCCACGCTGTCGGTGTTGCCCACGCGCCAGAAGCCGGTGTCGCTGGTGTGCGGCAGCGCGCGCAGATAGGCCGACAGGCGCAAGACGGGTTCACGCACCTTGCCGGCCCGGTTGGAAGACACCCTGGCTTCGGGGTGCATGAGGATGGCGCGCACCACGGCCTTGAGGTCGCCACGCACGCCGGCGCCGTTGTTGTCGAAGACTGCGGCCACGTCGCGCACATAGGCCGGGGTCGGATTGCTGGTCACCAGGCGCTGTATCAGTTGCTGCACCAGGAAGGGCCCTACGTTCGGGTGGGCTGACAAGGTGTCCAGTGCCACCCTCAGGCTGCCTGCAGGGTCAGCCACCGCTTGCGCCGGGATGGTGGTGCCGAGAAAGGACTTGGCCAGCGTGCTGTGAAAAGACGGGTAGGCCATCATCGGCTTGAAGAACCGGTCTGGGTCGCCAACGCCGCCCGTGGTGCCGTTGAAGAAACAGCCGCTGTTCTGCATCGAACACGCATAGCTGAAGCCCGTGAAGACATGCGACAAGCCTGTCACGTCCGCGGGGCCGTATGTTTCGACAGTGGCACCGTCCACCACCACCGGCGTGCCATCGGGGTTGAGCTTGAGCACGCCGATGGAAAACAGCTGCATCGATTCGCGAGCGAAATTCTGGTCAGGGATGCGGCCGGTCGTGGCGTCGGCTTTCTGGTTGCGTATGTGCGAGAGATAGAAGCCCATCAGGGGGTGCAGCGCCACGTTTTCCAAGGCCGTGCGGTAATTGCCGAAAGCCTGGCTGCCGAGCATGTCAAGCCATGCGGCCATGGCGCGCGGCTGGTTGCCCACGTTGCCGTCCAGGGCCGAGATAACGAAGATCTGCGACAGCGCGTAGGCCACACGCAGTCGCAGTTGGTCTTCACCGGTGGCGGCCTGTTTCCAGAAGCTCTCCCACACCTGGTCCTGCGAAGCGCTGCTGTTGGGGTCTGCCGCGCGGATGGCCGCGTCACGCGCCTCCCAATGGGCGCGATGTGAGGTGGCCGGCAAACTGAACTGGCGATCGATCCACGCGCCGTAGCCCAAGGACATCAGAGTGTCGATGTCGGCGCCGCTGGGGCCGAAGGTGGCATGGGTCAGGAAGCGGGCAGCCTCTGATCGACTGGCCGGCACATCAACCAGACTGGCGGTGCGGGCCGTCAGCGCCCGTTCCCGGCTTTCGGCCGAAGCAGGACTGTTGGCGCTGCTGTCGCCTTGTCCGCCTCCGCAACCTGCCAGCAGCACGCCGATGAGGGTGCTGGCCAGCAGAGGCCGCAGCCCCACATGAAAAGGCAGCAAGCGCACGGCATGGGCAGCAGGAGTCATGGGAGTGGCCTCAGTAAAGCGGGCTCGCGGGGCTGTTGATGCCGGGTGGCAGCGTGTGGCCGGGTGGCAGCGAGTGGCGGGTTGGCAGCGTTTGCGTGAACTGTCACCGCAAATTGTCAGCAAGCGACCGCACGAGCACCAGCAGCCTTACATCTGCAGATGCGAGGCTTCGGGTTGATCGAGAACTCCCGTGGCCGGCATCGGACTCAAGGCCCATCAGTACGCGTCGATAAGACACGATGCAACACTGTTCGCGTCGCACTTTGTGTGACGACAACCTCCGAGCCCCGAAATGCTGAAGAAGATCGCCGTCGCCCAGTTGCGTCTGGGCATGCACCTGCACAAGCTCGAGAGCGCCTGGCTCACGCACTCCTTTTGGCGTACGCGCTTCGTCATCGACAAGTCAGAAGATCTCTCCCAGCTGCGCGCCTGCGGCGTGCTGGAGTGCTGGATCGATGTCGAGCTGGGCCTGGATGTGGCGGCGCCCTTTCTGGCCGAAGCGACCGCACCCGCCCAGGTACGCCGCACCGCTGAAGCTTTCGAGCCCGCGCCCGCGTCGCCGCGCGACCACGCGCCGCGCTCGATGCAGGAAGAAATGCGTCAGGCTGCCGCCATCTGCGACCGCAGCCGGCAGGCCGTTTCGCGCATGTTCAGCGAGGCCCGCATGGGCCGCGCGGTCGATGCCGAGGGCTGCCTGCCGCTGGTCGACGAGATTGCCAGTTCCGTGATGCGCAACCCGGGTGCGCTCGTCAGCCTGGCGCGCCTGAAAACGCGCGACGACTACAGCTACATGCACTCGGTGGCCGTGTGCGGGCTGATGGTGGCGCTCGGTCGCCAGATCGGCATGAGCGACGACGAGTGCCGTGTCGCCGGCCTCGCGGGGTTGATGCACGACATCGGCAAGGCGGTGATGCCGCTGGAGGTGCTGAACAAGCCCGGCAAGCTGACCGACGACGAGTTCACCATCATCCGCAGCCACCCCACGCGGGGCCACCAGCTGCTGATGGAGGGCAAGGGTGCTTCGCCCGAGATGCTGGACGTGGTGCTGCACCACCACGAAAGGCCCGATGGCAAGGGCTACCCCGAACATCTTTCGGGCGAACAGTTGTCGCGTCTGGCGCGCATGGGCGCCATCTGCGATGTCTACGACGCCATCACCTCGAACCGGCCCTACAAGGCGGGGTGGGACCCGGCCGAGTCGATTGCGCAGATGGCATCGTGGAAAGGTCAGTTCGACGAAACCCTGTTGGCGGCCTTCGTGCAGAGCCTGGGCATCTACCCGACGGGGTCGGTGGTGAAGCTGCAGTCGGGCCGGCTGGCGGTGGTGGTGGAGCAGAACCCCGGCCAGCTGGTGGCGCCGGTGGTGAAAGTGTTCTTTTCCGGCACCTCGCAAATGCGCATCAGGCCCGAGCGCATCGACCTCGCACGTCAGGGCTGCAGCGAGCGCATCGTCTCGCGCCAGGCGCAGGGCGCCGAGCCCTTCGCGGGGCTGGAAGAGCTCTGGCTCGAGCCCGAAGTGTTGCGCCGCAGTCGCTGAAGCCCGCACACGCAGCTTCTCTACACTCGGCCCAGGTGCAAGGCGCACCTTTTCCCCGAGGAACCCGTGATGAAAATCCTGTACACGCTGGCCGTGCTGTTGCCACTGTGGCTGGCTGCCGCCCCGCTTTCGGCGCAGACTTTGCGCTGGGCCAGCCAGGGTGACGCCCTGACGCTCGACCCGCACTCGCAGAACGAGAGCCTGACCAACAGCATGAACGGCCAGGTCTACGAAACCCTGGTGCAGCGGGACCGCGCGCTCGACCTCGTGCCCGGTCTGGCCACGGCATGGCAGCAAACCGGCCCGCAGACCTGGCGATTCACGCTGCGAAAGGGCGTGAAGTTCCACGATGGCGCGCCTTTCTCGGCCGCAGACGTGGTCTTCTCGATGCAGCGCGCGCAGTTGCCCACGTCCAACGTGGCGGTGTATGCCAATGCCTTGGGCACGCCTGTGGCGATAGACGCCCACACGGTGGAATTCCGCCTGCCGCGCGTCAACCCGGTGTTCCTGCAGCAGCTGGGTACCGTGTTCATCATGAACAAGGCCTGGAGCGAGAAGAACCGCGTGGCCAAACCGCTGGACTTCAAGAACCAGGAAGAGAGCTTTGCCGCCTTCAACGCCAACGGCACCGGGCCGTTCATGTTGGTGAAGCGCCAGCCTGGCTCGCGCACCAGCTACAAGCGTTATGCCGGGTGGTGGGGTGACAGCCTGGGCCTGCGCACGGGCAACGTGCAGGAGGTCGTCTACAACAGCATCGCCAACGACGCCACGCGCCTGGCAGCGCTGGTTTCGGGCGAGATCGACTTCGTTCTCGACCCCGCACCGCGCGACGTACCGCGCCTGCGTCGCACCAGCGGCGTGAAAGTCATCGAAGGGCCCGAGAACCGCGTGCTCTTCATCGGCATGGACCAGTCGCGCGATGAACTGCTGTACAGCAACGTGAAGGGCAAGAACCCGTTCAAGGACATTCGCGTGCGCCAGGCGCTTTACCACGCCATCGACATCGAAACCCTGCGCACCAAGCTGATGAACGGCCTTGCCTTGCCCACCGGCAGCACGCTGCCCAGCGCGCTCGGCCACTACAGCGACCCCGAATTCGAAACCCGACTGCCTTTCGACCTGGCCAAGGCGCGTGCGCTGATGGCCGCTGCGGGTTATGGCGATGGCTTCGAGGTGACGCTGGACTGCCCCAACAACCGCTACGTCAACGACGAAGAAATATGCATCGCGCTTGCCACGATGTGGGCGCAGATCAAGATCAAGCTGCGCGTGAACGCGCAGCCGCGCGCGCTGTGGTTTCCGAAGATGGAGCGCGGCGACACCAGCCTCTTCATCCTGGGCTGGGGCGGCTCGGTGACGGATGCAGAAACGACGATCACGCCCGTGATGCGCGCGCCCGGGCCGCAAGGGCAGGGCTACTACAACTGGGGCCGGGTGAAGAACGACAAGTTCGAGCAACTGGCCGCGGCATCGAGCATCGAGCCCGATGCCAGGAAGCGCGAAACCCTGGTGAAGGCCGCGCTGCGTGAATACCGCGACCAGGTGCACCTGATACCGCTGCACCGCCAGGTCATCCCCTGGGCCGCGCGCAGCAACGTCGAGGTGGTGCACCGCGCCGACAACTGGCTGGAATGGGCCTGGGTCACCGTGAAGTGAAGGCCGGCCCGGCCTAACTCGTGGCGCGGCGGCGCACGGCCTCGATGTAGGCCAGCCCGTCGGGTGGCAAACCGCTGCGCTGGCTCGTCCAGATCATCTCGCCCAGGCATTCCATCACCTCGTGGTGGGCGTCGTGCAGCGAGTTGCGTTTGGCCGCCAGCAACTGCACGGCCTGGCGGATGCCGGTGGGCTGGTCGATCGTGGTCTGCTCGTGGATGCTCAAGTGCATGCTCAGGTGCAGGAAGGGGTTGGTGCGGCCTTCCTCCACGGTGTAGATGGCCAGCAGCGCGGCCGCCTCGTCGCTGAGGTCGGCGTGGTACTCGGGGTGCTCGCTGATCCAGCGCGCGGCAATGTGCTCCATCGGGTCGAGCGGGCGACCGTCGCGTTGCTTGGCGTGGGCGGTGCAGAAGAAGCGGCGCACGTCGGCTTGGGCTGGCTGGAACATCCGAGAATTGTCGCCCCAGCCGCACGCTGCCACCGGGCCCTGCTGTCTTGCTAGAAAACCTCCCCGTCATCCAGGACCCGTGGTTCTACGCCGCGGCCGTGCCGGCGGTGTTCATCACCGGCCTTGCAAAGAGCGGTTTCGCCAGCGGCTTCGGCGCTCTCGCCACACCGATGATGGCGCTGACGATGCCGGTGCCACAGGCTGCGGCCATCATGCTGCCGCTGCTGCTGGTGATGGACGCCACCGGCCTGCAACAGCTCTGGCCCGAACGCAACCGCGCGCTGGTGCGCCGCCTGGTGCCTTGGGCGCTGCTGGGCACGGTGGTGGGCACACTGCTCTTCGGCGTGCTGACAGCGAAGGCGGTGGCCGGTCTGGTGGGTGGCTTGACGCTGGCCTTCCTGGCGCAGCGCCTGCTGTTCCCGCCGCACGTCGGCGGGCCGCCGGCTCCCCGGTGGGTGGGTTCGGCCTGTGCCGTGACCGCAGGTTTCACCAGCTTCGTGGCCCACGCCGGCGGGCCACCCATCAGCGCTTACATGCTGCCGCTGAAGCTGCCGCCGCGAGAACTGGCGGCGACGATGGCGGTGTTTTTCGCCGCGGTGAATGCGTCGAAGATCGCGCCTTACGCATGGTTTGGGTTGATCGACCTCCGCAACATGGCCACCGCCCTGCTGTTGATGCCGCTGGCGCCGCTGGGGGTGTGGGCCGGGGTCTGGCTGACGCGTCGCGTGAGTGCCGAACTCTTCTACACACTCGCGTACACCGGCATGTTCTGCACCGGGGTGAAGCTGCTGTGGGACGGCCTGCGGTGAAGGTCCGCCTGGGGGCGGCGGAGTGCTCCTGGCTGATACATGACAAAGGCGCACAGCGGCGCGGCTACCATAGCCATCAAGAAACGCCGACCCAACCCGGCAAGGCGCCCCAACAGCGCTTGTCACCGCGCGAGGACTCAGACCCCATGCCCGTCATCGTGGTTGCCAACCCCAAGGGTGGCGTCGGCAAGAGCACCCTGGCCACCAATATCGCAGGCTGCCTGGCGGCTGCCGGGCACAGAGTGATGCTGGGTGATGTCGACCGCCAGCAGTCCAGCCGCCAGTGGCTGGCGCTGCGCCAGCGCACGGCGACCGGGCTGCCCGCCATCCAGGGCTGGGACGTGGCTGGCGACCACATCGTGCGTCCGCCCAAGGGCGTCACCCATGTCGTGCTGGACACGCCGGCCGGCATCCACGGCAAGCGCCTGGACGCGGTGATGAAGATCGCCGACCGTCTGCTCATTCCGCTGCAGCCCAGCCTCTTCGACATCCAGGCCACGCACAGTTTCGTCGGCGAATTGCGCGCCCACAAACGCAGCCACGAGGTGAAGATGGGCCTGGTCGGCATGCGCGTGCGTGAACACACACGCGCCAACGAGCAACTGCACACTTACCTGAGCACGCTGCCGTTGCCGGTGGTGGCCTGGCTGCGCGACACCCAGAACTACGTGCAACTCGCGGCCCGCGGGCTCACGCTGTGGGATGTGGCGCCCAGCCGCGTGGAGCGCGATCTCGAACAATGGGCCCCGCTGTCAGCCTGGGTGGCATGAGCCCCGCCACACGCCACATGAAGCACTACGCCACCCTCGCCAGCCTGCAGCCGCTGGTGGGCCATGACATCGGCACCAGTGACTGGACCACCGTCACCCAGGCGCAGATCGACCAGTTCGCCCACGCCACCGGTGACCACCAGTGGATCCACACCGACCCCGAGCGCGCCGCCGCCGGCCCCTTCGGCCAAACCGTGGCCCACGGCTTTCTCACCTTGAGCCTGGTGCCCATGCTTTTCGAAAGCGGCTTTGACATTGCCGACGTGAAGATGGGCGTCAACTACGGTCTGAACCGCGTGCGCTTCACCGCCCCGGTGCCTGCCGGCGGGCGCGTGCGTGGGCAGTTCAAGCTGATGGGCTTCGAACCCCTCGGGGGTGGGGCGCAGCTGACGGTGCAGGTCACCATCGAACTTGAGGGCTCGGCCAAGCCGGCCTGCGTGGCCGAGACGGTGTCGCGCCGCTACACGTAGACGCTACACCGAGGCGCCAAACCAAGGCATCCGCCGGGCGCCTCCCCCATCGTGGGGAGTTCGGACCCTGCTAGCGCGGCGCCACAATCTTTTTCCACTGTGCCCGGAGCTGCCCATGAAAGTGCTGTTGGTCGACGATCACCCGCTGGTTCTCTCGGCGCTGCAGCAGGTCATACAGCGGGTGGGCAGCGGCACCACCGTGCTGGGCGTGGACAGCGCAGCAGCGGCGCGGGCCGCGCTGGCCAAGGACAGCGACTTCGATCTCGTGCTGCTCGACCTGGGGCTGGGCGACGCCGACGGCTTCGACGTGCTGGTCGAGTTCCGCGCGGCCTATCCGGCGGTGCCGGTGGTGGTGGTGTCGGCCTCCGACCGCGCCAGCGACGTCATCCGCTCGATCGACAGCGGCGCGATGGGTTTCGTGCCCAAGCGCAGTTCGCACGGTGAGTTGCAGGAAGCCTTGCGCATGGTGATGACGGGCGCGATGTATGTGCCGCCCTCGATGCTGGGCCTGGACTTCAGCCGCGCCTTGCACCTGGGGAGCACCGGGCCCGGCGTGATGCGTGGCGCCGGCGACAGCGCCGTCGGCGACGCCGAAACCGGCCACGAGGCCGGCAGCGATGTCGCGCCGCTGGGCCCGGCCGCGCGGGCCGAGCCGCACCAGAAAGTGCCCACCCTGGCCGATGTCGGCCTGACGCCGCGTCAGACCGAGGTGCTGTCGCTGCTGCTGCAAGGTCTGCCCAACAAGCTGATCGCGCGCCAGCTGAACCTGTCGGTGGAAACCGTCAAGGACCACGTGGCTGCGGTGCTGCGCGCATTGGGCGTCAGTTCACGCACCCAGGCGGTGCTGGCGGTGAGCCAGATGACGCAGGGCCAGGGCGTCGCCTTCGCCTGGCGGCTGCCGCCGCGTTGAGCCGGCAGGCGCGCCGTGACGGTCGAACGGGCCCGCGCAGACACTGAGCCGGTGGCTGTGGCCGCAGCGGCTGTATCCGGCGCTCTGCCCGGCGCTGCACCCGGCGCTGCACCCGGCGCTGTGCCCGACGCTGTATCCGTCATTGCACCCGCAGCAGCGCAGCAGGCCGTGCCGCTGCCTGTGCAGGGCCGCATCGACCACATCCTCGCGCTCTACGTGCAGACGCCCGCCACGCTGGCCGGCAACTTCATCGGCATGGCGCTGATGGCGTCCATCTTCTGGAGCCTGGCACCGCCGGCCAAGCTCTTCGGTTGGTTGGCGGTGGGCGGCACGCTGTGGCTGCTGCGCATGGCCCACTACGTGCGCTTTCGCCGGCAGAAAAACGCCGACGGCAGCACGCTGCGCGTGTGGCGGCGCAGCTGGATGGCGCTGGTGCTGGGGCAGGGTGCGCTGTGGGGTTCTGCGGTGTGGCTGTTCTGGGGCCTGGGCACGGAATACCACCTGGTCTCGCTGATCCTCATCGTCTACAGCTACTGCCTGGGTTCGGTGCAGTTGCTCGCCACGCAAAGCCGCGTCTTCCTCGCGTTCATCAGCCTCGTGCTCACGCCCACCATCGTGCGCATCGCCAGCGACAGCAGCCATGACTGGCACCTGCAGCTGGCCGTCATCCTGACCATCCTCTTCTGCATCACGGTGTTGATGGCGCGCACCTACGGCAGCGCCTTGGGCCAGGCCATCAGCCTGAAGAGCCGCACCGATGAGCTGGCCGCGCGGCTGCGCAACGAAATGCTGGTGACCGAAGAGGCACGCCGCGTCGCCGACGAAGCGCGCCGCGCCGCCGAAGCCGCCAACCGCGCCAAGACGCAGTTTTTCGCCGCCGCCAGCCATGACCTGCGCCAGCCGCTGCATGCCATGGGCCTGTTCGCCGAGGCCCTGCGCCAGCGCAGCCACGACCCCGAGGTGGCCAGCCTCGTGAACAGCATCAACGAAAGTGTCGACGCGCTGGAAGGCCTGTTCGGCGAGCTGCTCGACATCACGCGCATCGACACCGGCGGCGTCGACGTCAACCCGGCGCCGGTGCGCATGCGCGAGCTGTTCCAGCGCCTGCGCCTGCACTTCGAACCGGTGGCGTTCGAGAAGGGCCTGATGCTCAGCTTCCACGGCGACAGCCAGGTGGCGCATGTCGACCCCGTGCTGCTGGAACGTGTGTTGCGCAATCTCGTCAGCAATGCCATCCGCTACTCCGACGACGGCGGCGTGCTGGTCAGCTGCCGTCTTCGGCACGGCCATGGTGCCGAGGATGCACCGCACCTGCTGCTGCAGGTGTGGGACACCGGCATCGGTATCAGCGAAGCCAGTCTGCCGCGCATCTGGGAAGAGTTCTTCCAGGCCCACGGCAACCGCCCGCTGGAGGCCCACCACCGCAAGGGCCTGGGCCTGGGCCTGGCGATCGTCAAACGTCTGTCGGTGTTGATGGACTCGCCCATCGCGGTGCGTTCACGCCCGGGACACGGCACCGTGTTCAGTCTGGAAGTGCCGGTCGGCAAGGCGGCGCGCGGCAGCATGGAAAGCACGCCGGCCGGCCCCAAGATGCCGATCGGCCTGACGCTGGAAGGCCGCTTCATCCTCGTGGTGGAAGACGAAACCGCGGTGCGTGAGGGCCTGGTGGTGCTGCTGCAGGCCTGGGGCGCGCGGGTCGTGGCTTTCGATACCGTGGAAGGCCTGGAAGCCTGGCTCGCCGGCCCCACGGCCGAGCCGCCTCATCTGCAGCTGGTGGACTACCGTTTGCCCGGCGGCCGCACCGGCATCGACGCGCTGGTGGCGTTGCGCGCGCGCTTCGCGGGCCAGCGGCTGCCGGCCATCGTCGTCACCGGCAGCAGCCTGGGCGGCCACGAGGACGAAGCCGTCACCCACGACTACCACCTGCTGATCAAGCCCGTGCTGCCGAACAAGCTGCGCGCGATGATCGCCTTCAAGCTGGGCGTGCGCTGAGAGTCTTTCGATCATGCCCACTCATCACGCCAAAAGACGCCCGCTCGTCGTTGCAGATGCGCGCCAAGCCCGAGCTATGGCTGTGCTTTGCGCCTAGATCGGACGCCTTTTGACGCGCTGCTCGGTCACGCTCGAAAAACTCTCAGCCTCTGAGCGGAACTGCCGCCTCAGGTCGGAAAGGTGCCCGGCAGCAGGATGCTGGTGTCGACGTCTGAGATCTTCGTGCGGCCGCAGAAGGCCATCGTCAGATCGAGCTCCTTGTGGATGATCTCCAGCGCCGCGCTCACGCCGGGGCCGCCCATCGCGCCCAGGCCGTAGAGAAAAGCGCGGCCGATGTAGGTGCCCTTCGCACCCAGCGCCACGGCCTTCAACACGTCCTGCCCGCTGCGAATGCCACTGTCCATGTGCACCTCGATCTGGCTGCCCACTGCGGCCACGATGGCCGGCAGCGCTTCGATGCTGCTCTGCGCGCCGTCGAGCTGCCGCCCGCCGTGGTTGCTGACGATCAGCGC
>JBBSCV010000080.1:0-12681 GCA_038249925.1 Burkholderiales bacterium | reverse complement strand
GTGGCGGCCACCTGCTGCAGCTGCGCCATGCCCAGCGGCGCCAGGCTGCCGATGGCGTGACCCAGGTCTGTCAGCTGCTTGACCAAGGCCAGCCGCCGCACGTCGTCGGCCGAGTACAGACGCTGGCCGCCGGGCGACAGCGCGGTTCGCGTCAAGGCGTAGCGTCGCTCCCACACCCGCAGCGTGGCCACGGGCATGCGCAGCATGTGGGCGACGGCGCCGCTGCGGTGGAAAGCCACGGCCCCCGCACCCTCGGACCGCGAAGTCGGCGAAGTCGGCGAAGTCGGCGAGGCCGGCGAGAGTGTCGATAACTGGCTTTTGTCCATGGATGCTTGAACGAGCCATGATTGACCCGGTTTTGACGCCGATGTTACGGATTTTTCAGCCGACCAGATGGCGATGAACTCGTGATGAATCGTAAAGGCGTACGATTCAGTCATGGCGATCGGCAAAGCTCTGCAAGTGGCGGTGATCGGTGCTGGCATCGCCGGCGCGGCCTGCGCACGCGCGCTGACGACGGCTGGGCATCAGGTACATATCTTCGACAAGTCACGCGGACCAGGGGGGCGTCTGGCCACCCGGCGCCTCGAATGGGTCGACGGCCAAGGACAACCCTGCACGACGCGCATCGACCACGGCGCCGTCGGCTTCACGGCTCACTCCGAGGCCTTTCAAACCTTCGTCGACCAGGCCATCGAGGCCGGTTTGTTGGCCGAATGGGCGCCCAGGCTGGCGGCTGGAACCTTGCCGGCCGATGCCGGCGGCCTGCTGTATGTGCCCACCCCGGACATGCCTGCGCTGTGCCGCAGCCTGCTGGAAGGCACGTCGGCGCACTGGTCTTTCGCTGTTGACGGCCTGCACAAGAACCCGCTCGGCTGGCAGGTGCAGGCCGGCAGCACGCGGCACCCACACATGTTCGACGCGGTCGTGCTGGCGCTGCCGCCCGCGCAGGCAGCGCCCCTGCTGGGCCCGCACCGGCGCGACTGGGCACGCCACGCGTCCATCGCGCCGATGCAGCCGTGCTGGACGCTGATGGGCATTGCCGATACCTCCACTCCCTTCAGTAGCGAGCCCGCGGCCGCAGCCGCATGGCAAGTCGCCCGGCCGTCGACGGGCCCGCTCGCCTGGGTGGTGCGCAACGATTCCCGCCCCGGCCGGGCCCGTGTGCCCGGGCAAGCGCATTGGGTCGCGCATGCCCGGGCGGGCTGGAGCCGCCGTCACCTCGAGCAGCCGGCCGCGTGGGTGCAGCAGCAGATGCAGGCCGCGCTGGCCGAATGCCTCGGCCGGCCCGTCGACTGGCTGGCCTGCACCGTGCACCGCTGGCGCTATGCGGTGCCACAAGCGCAGAAGCCGGCTTCGGCCCAGGCGTGTTGGTGGGACGCTGCCCAAGGCCTGGGCGTCTGCGGCGACTTTCTCGGCGGTTCAGGCGTTGAAGGGGCCTGGCTGTCGGCCCGATCGTTGACGGCAGCGCTGTTGCAGCGGGCGTCGAACAGCGTCGTGACGTCCGCCGACGGGGGCGCGCATGAAGCCGCCGACGAAGCAGCCCGCGTGCCCCCATGGCCGAGTTGCGTTCACTGATCGTCGTGCTGGGCGACCAGCTCGATCTGGACGCGTCGGGCTTCGACGATTTCGATGCCAGCGTCGACGCGGTGTGGATGGCCGAGGTGGCCGAGGAATCCACCCACGTGTGGTCCAGCAAGCCGCGCACGGTGATGTTCCTGGCCGCCATGCGCCACTTCGCGCTGGCCCTGCAGCACGCCGGCCGCCCGCTGCACTACACCCGCCTGGAGGCGCCCGGCAACGGCGGCAGTCTGGCGGCGCAGTTGCAGGCCGACATCCTGCGCCTGGCGCCCGCCCGCCTCGTGATGACCGCGCCGGGCGACTGGCGCGTGCTGGAAGCCATCAAGACCGTGGCTGCGGCCAGCAAGCTGCCGCTGGACATCCGCGAAGACCGGCACTTCTTCAGCAGCGTGCGCGATTTCGCGGCGCATGCCAAAGGCCGCAAGTCGCTGCGCATGGAGTATTTCTATCGCGAACAGCGCAAGCGGCATGACGTCCTGATGCAGGACGGTGAACCCGTGGGCGGCCAGTGGAATTTCGACGCCGACAACCGCGCCGCCTTCGGCGCTGCCGGCCCCGGTGCCGTGCCGCCGCGCGCGAAGTTCGAACCCGATGCCACCACGCGCGAGGTCATCGCGCTCGTCGACAACCGCTTTGCGCAGCACCCCGGCCGGCTGGACAGCTTTGCATGGCCCGTCACGCGCGCGCAGGCGCTGCAGTCGTTGCAGGCCTTCGTGCGGGAACGCCTGCCGCTCTTCGGCCGCTACCAAGATGCGATGTGGCCGGGCGACCCCTGGCTGTATCACGCGCACTTGTCGGCCGCACTCAACCTGAAGCTGCTGAACCCGCGCGAGGTGGTGGCTGCAGCCGTTGCGGCGCACCGCGAGGGGCATGCGCCTCTGGCCAGCGTCGAAGGCTTCGTGCGGCAGATTCTGGGCTGGCGCGAGTACGTGCGCGGCGTTTACTGGACGCAGATGCCGGGCTATCTGGAACGCAACGAGCTCAACGCCGAGCACGACCTGCCCGCCTGGTTCTGGACCGGCGGCACCGACATGGCCTGCCTGCGCGACGCGCTGACGCAAACGCTCGAACACGGCTACGCCAACCACATCCAACGCTTGATGGTCATCGGGCTCTACACGTTGATGCTCGGTGTGCAGCCGAAGCAGGTGCACGCCTGGTACCTGGCCGTTTACGTGGACGCCGTGGAATGGGTGGAATTGCCCAACACCCTGGGCATGAGCCAGTACGCCGACGGCGGCGTGATGGGCAGCAAGCCCTACATCGCCACCGGCAAATACATCCAGCGCATGGGCCCGCACTGCAAGGGGTGCCGCTACGATCCCGCACAACGCAGTGGCGACAACGCCTGCCCGTTCACGACGCTGTACTGGGACTTCCTGATGCGCCATGAAAAGGCACTGGCCAAGAACCCGCGCATGGCGTTGCAGGTCAAGAACGTGGTGCGTCTGACCGATGCGCAAAAGCAGGCTGTCCATGAACGCGCTGCAGCCGTTCGCCGTGGCGAGATTGGAATGACAAGGAGTTCGACATGAGCGAAGACCCACGCTGCTGCGGCAGCGGCACCTGCATCATCGACACCGAAGGCCGCTGCTGGTGCGGCCAGCAGTGGGACGGCCAGAAGATGTGCCATGCGCCACTGGCACAGCCTGAAACCGCTGGCAGCACTGGCAGCCCACCCGCCAGCCTGCCGAGGTCGCCATGAGCCTCTTCAACAAGCTCCCCGGCTTCGTGAAGTCGGCGCCAGGCTGGGAGCACCGCATCTGGCGGCGTCTGCCGGCCGTTCTGCTGTGGGGCACGCTGCTGCCGCTGATGCTGGCCGGCCTGAACCACGCACTGGCGCCGCCCGCGCCGGAGTCCGGCGCCAGCAACGGCGCGCTGCTGCTGTGGGACTACACCTTGCTCGGCTTTGTCATGCTGCACTGGACGCTGGTGCTGACGCTGGGGCTGGGCTGCTTCATCGTCAGGGTGATGAAAGGCCCGGCGTACGTCGCCGACGCCTACCCATTGCCGGAAGACAAGCTGGCATCCACCGAGCGGCCTTGAACCCTCAGCGTTGAACGGTCAAGCTTGAACGATCAGCGCGGCACCACGCGCAAGACCCGGCCCTCGGGGCTGTCGGTCAGCAGGTAGAGCGCACCGTCGGGCCCGGCACGCACATCGCGCAGCCTTTCGCCGAGTTCCTGGAACAGCACTTCCTGTGCGGCAGGGACCGCAGGGGCGGCATTCGTCATCGTGATGCGGCGCACGCTGCGTTCTTTCAGCGTGGCCACGAACAAGCTGTCGCGCCAGGCCGGGAACAGCGCGCCGTCGTACCAGGCCAGACCGGCCGGCGCCACCGACGGTGTCCACTCCAGCAGCGGCGGTGTGATGCCAGGCAGGCTGCGGTAGGGCGTGATGCGGGCATAGGTGTAGTCGACGCCGCCGGTGGTGAGCGGCCAGCCGTAGTTGGCGCCGGGCGCGATGCGGTTCAGCTCATCACCGCCACGTGCGCCGTGTTCGTGTTCGTAGACCACGCCATCCACCACCACCAGACCCTGCGGGTTGCGGTGGCCGCGGCTGTAGATCTCTGGCCGCGCACCGGGGGTGCCCAGAAACGGGTTGTCCGCTGGCACGCTGCCGTCGGCGTTGATGCGCATCAGCTTGCCGAGGTGGGTGTTCAGACGCTGCGCGTCGGTGCGCTCGAGGTTGCCGTCGCCCATCGCCAGCAGCAGCGTGCCGTCGGGCAGCCAGGCCATGCGCCCGCCGAAGTGCTGGCTGGCGGTCTTGGCCGGCTGTGAAGTGAAGACCGGGGTCACGTCCAGCAACCGCGTGCCGTCGAAGCGCGCGCGCACGACACGCAGGTGGTTGGCCTGCGGCGTGCCATGGGCCAACGACAAGTACAGCAGCCCGTTGTCGGCAAAACCCGGGTGCAACAGCACATCGAAGAGGCCCGCCTGGCCCTGCGCCATGACGGGCGGCAGGCCTTGCACGGGGGCGGCACGCAATGCCATTTGTCCGCTGGGGCCAGGCTCGATGACGCGAAGCCGGCCCGGCCTTTCAGTCACCAGCAGACGCCCGCCGGGCAGGAAGGCCAGACTCCACGGGTGCACGAGGCCGCTGGCCACGGTGTCCACGCGGTAGTCGACGGCGCGGGCCGGGGCCAGGCTGGCCAGCATGAACAGCAGGCCCATCAGTGCATGTCGCATCATTCGGCTCAGTATGGAACACCGGCCCTTTTCATGACATTCATCCGGCAACTCTCTGCGCTGGCCGCTGGCTTGCTGCTCGCTGCGGCTTGGGGTTCGGTGGTGCAGACGCAGTTCAATCTGCAGGCGCTGGTGGCGCTGGGGGTTGAGGTGCCGCTGGTCCTGCGTGTACAGACCACCCTGCAAGACCTGGCCGGCTTTGCGCCGGTCTACGGCGGCATCGTGTTGGCGGGCTGGCTGCTGGCGCTGCCCCTGGCAGGCTGGCTGGCGCGCCGCTTGCCGGCTTGGCGAATGACTCTTTTCACAAGCGCCGCCGCCCTGGGCATGGTGGCGGCCGTGCGTGCGGTGGACGCGGCCGCGCCGATGCCGGTTTTCATCGACGCCACACGCGGCGGGTTCGGCCTGCTGGCGATGGCCGCGGGCGCCGCTCTCGGTGGCTGGCTGTTCGCGCGCTGGACCCGAGCCGGCCGATGAACACGGCGGGCGCGGCGGGGCCGCCGCTGGTGGTGGTCTTCAACGTCGGCGCCGGCCGGGGCCAGGCGGACGAGGTACGGGCCGCGCTTCAGGCCGGGTGTGCCGAAGCCGGGCGCGAACTTCACCTGCTGGAAGTGCAAGACCCGCGGCAGCTGGCTCGCATCGCCGCCGAGGCCGTGACACAGGCCCGGCAACTGGGCGGCGTGGTGGTGGCCGCAGGGGGCGACGGCACCATCAACGCCGTGGCGCAGGCCACGCTGGGCAGCGGCTGCGCTTTCGGCGTGCTGCCTCAGGGCACCTTCAACTATTTCAGCCGCACACACGGCATTCCGGCGGGTACTCAAGAGGCCTTGCAGGTGCTGCTGGCCGGGCAGCACCAGCCGGCCCAGGTGGGGCTGGTGGGCGACCGCATCTTCCTCGTCAACGCCAGCCTCGGCCTCTACCCGCAGCTGCTGGAAGACCGCGAAGTCTGGAAGCGCCAGTTCGGCCGCAGCCGCCTCGTCGCCTTCGGCGCCGGTCTGGCCACGCTGCTGCGTGGCCACCGCAGCCTGCGCCTGCGCATCGAGGCCGAAGATCAGGAACGCGAGCTGCGCACGCCCACGCTTTTCGTCGGCAACAACGCGCTGCAGATGGAAAGGATGGGCATGCCCGAGGCCACGGCTATCGACGCTGGCGAGCTGGTTGCTGTGGCACTGCGCCCGGTTGGGGTTTTGAAAATGCTGGGCCTGCTGTTGCGCGGTGCCTTCGGCCAGCTGGGCGTGGCCGACGAGTTGATTCACGTCGCCACGCGGCAGCTCACGGTGCGCCCGGGTCGCCGCCTGGGCACGCTGGGCGCACAACGCATCAAGGTGGCGACAGACGGCGAAATTGCCTGGATGCGGCTGCCGCTGCAGTTTCGCGTCTCGCCCCAGACGCTGGACCTGCTGCGCCCGCCGACGCCGGCGCCCGAGCGGAAGGCGGTGGAGTGACGCTGTTGCTGCAGGTCTCGGACCCGCACTTCGGCACCGAGCGCCCGGCGGCTGTCGAAGCGCTGGTGCAACTGGCACACGACATCCGGCCCGACGTGGTGCTGCTGTCTGGCGACATCACGCAGCGCGCCACGCGCGTGCAGTTCGCGGCGGCGCTGGCCTTCGTGCGGCGGCTGAGGGTGCCCCGCTGCGTGGCGCTGCCAGGCAACCACGACATTCCGTTGTGGCACTTGCCGCTGCGTCTGGCGCGGCCCTATGCGCGCTACAACGCTGCTTTCGGCACTGAGCTCGAACCCAGCCTGGAGACCGACGACCTGCTGCTGCTGGCCGTCAACACCACGCGCTGGTGGCGGCATCAGGACGGGCAGCTGTCTGCCGCGCAAATCACCCGCGTTGCGCAACGCCTGGCCGCGGCCCGGCCCGGCCAACGCCGCGTGGTGATGGTGCATCAACCCCTGGCGGTGGCTCGGGACGAAGACCGAAAGGACGTCCTGCACGGCCATGCGTCTGCGCTGCAGGCCTGGGGCGCCGCCGGCGTGGACCTCATCGTCGGAGGGCACATCCACTTGCCGTTCGTGCTGGCGTTGCCCGACGGGGGGTGGGCGGTGCAAGCGGGCACCGCCGTCAGTCGCCGTGTTCGGCGCGAGGCAGGAAACTCGGTCAACCTGATTCGCATTGCCGCCGGCGCTGCCGAACGCGCGCTGGTGGAGCGCTGGGACCACGACAGGGCTGCCGGCCGCTTCGTACGGCGAGAACAGCACCGGTTGGTGGCAGCGTCCGGCCCCTGAATCGACGCTTGATCAGCGCCGCGTCGACGGTTGAAGGGGCCCTGACCGCCATTCAGTCACCAGCCCCGAACTGGCTAGATCAGCGGCGGCGCCTGGCCACCAGGCCGGCCACACCTGCCAGCATCAGCAGTGCGCTGGCGGGCTCGGGCACCTGCGTCACCGCGAAGTCGAAGTTGTAGGCTGCATCACCGGTGGCGGTTTCCTGCACCCAGACGGTGTAGCTGCCAGCTGGCAGCGGGCCTGAGTAGCCGACGGCGCCAGGGCTCGAGCCCATGAGCTGCAGGATGTCGAAGCCGATGTCGTTTTCGTTGTACAGCCACCAGCCCAGCAGACCCGTGGCGCTGCCGCTCTCGGGGTCCACCGTCATCACCGGCCCCACCTGCATGGCGATGAAGGACGCGGCAGCGCCGCCGATGAAGGTACTGCCGGGCAGCAGCGTCAATGTGTCGAGCTGCCAGCCCGGTGCGATCGTGAAGGTGAAGTAGTCGCGGTCGACCACGCCAGCGCCGTCGCGGCCGGTGACGCCGTTGACCACGTTCGAGCCCGAACCGAAAGTCACGACAGTGGGCGTGGTGCCGATATTGGAGAGGTCACCCGAGACCGCCTCGTTCCATGCCGTGGCGGCCTGGGCGCCAGACACCAACCCGGCAGTGAGAAGTGCGGCCAGCAAAATGCGGGGCTTGAACATGATGGCTTTCATTTGAAGTGAGGGGCTGAAGCAGGAGTTGCGCAAAGGAACATGACGCCCATTGCTCATGGTAGGCCCAGCTCCGGCATCAAGGCAAGCGCGGCGGGCCCCTTCATCGGGTGGTGGCAACACGCATCGACAATGCGCAGCGCCGCCCCATTGAAAGACCTATCGAAAGCCATCCAGTGAAGCCTTACGACATCGAAGTACAACGCCTGAAGTCGATGAAACACGACAAAGGCATGGTTGAGATCAACGTCGACGCCCTGGTGACGACACGCCCGTTGCGTGATGACCAGGCCGGCACCAGTTGCCTGCGCCTGCCCGTGGAACATGCCCGCACGCTGCTGATCTTGCTGAAGCAGCAGATCGCGGAACTGGACAAGTTGCAGCCGCGCAGTCGCCGTTCTGGTCGCTGCTGACTGCCTGTACAAGGCTGGCTGCTGTTCAGCGAACCCTGCCACGCGGAAGCATGTTCACCAGCGCCAGCAGCAGGGTGGCACCGAAGAACGAGACGAGCAAGGCGCCGAAGCTGAAGGTGTCCTGATTCGGGGTGTCCACACCGACCAGCGGTGAGATGAACCAGCCGCCCAGCATGGCGCCGACGATGCCGAACACGATGTTCAGGAACGGACCCTGCTGAACGTCTGACTTCATGAACAGGCTGGCCAGCCAACCGATCAAACCACCGACAGCCAACCAGATGACGAGATTCATCGCGAACTCCAGGAAACAACCCATGATCACCCACGCTGCGTGCGCAGGTGAGGGTGACCGTGACGGTGAAGGTGAACAGTACGCCATGGTCGAAGGTGGCGAGAGATGCGTCTGTGCGGGCCCGCACAAGCATTCAGTCCAGCGCCGGCTGGGGCAGTCCTTCGATGCGCCGGGCGCTCTCGAGGTGCGTGGCTGAACGTTCGTGATGACCCAGCTTGGCCGCCACCAGCGAGACATAGCGGTGCGCGATGGCAAAGCTCGGCAAGATGGCCAGGCAAAGCTCGAAGGCCTGCAATGAACGTTCATACCAGCCCATGCGCGACAGCACAGCACCCAGCTGAAAGTGCGCCAGCGGGTCGTCATGCGCCAGGGCGATCGCCTGCAAGCCGCTCTGCACACCTTCGTTCAGCTGGCCCTGCGACGGCAAGGCCACGCTCAGGCCGTAGTGCGCCTCGGCGTTGTGCTTGTGCCAATGGTGTCGTAGTGCGCGGTGCAGAAATCCCCGTCGTGTTCCTTCATCACCGCCGTCGTCAGCGCGTGCACCGAGATGCAATCGGCCAGACGGTGCGCCAGCGAATTCAGCAAGCGCTGCACTTCGGGGTCGCGCTGGTCCAGTTGCGCGGCCTCGGGGATGAACTGCTGCAGCATCTGCGCCGTGACCTCGGCCGGGTGGAAGCGCAGGTCGGCCAGGTCTTCGGCCAGTTCGGGCGGGTGCACCGCTTCGGCTTGGGGCGGCCAGGCGTCAAGCGTTGCCGAGGCGGGCGCCACGGGAAAAGACACGCAGACGCCGTTGACGTTTTCTGCCGGGTGGCTGGCGTGCCAGTTCAGCGCCTGACAGCGATGGCCCGACTGCGCCAGGATGTTCCACAGCGCCTTGCATTGCCGCGTGCTGCTGGCAGTGGGCCGCAAAGCGGTGGCGTCGTGCGTGGGCTCGACAAAGCCGTGGACGCCGTGAAGGTAGGCGCGCTTGCCGGTGGCGACAGACGCCAGAGAATCGGCGGCAGCACCGGCGGCAGTGTCTGCAGGTTGCCGATGGTGCCGAAGTCGACCAGCCGCTTCAGGTGCGGCATGCGGCCGCTGTCGATCAGCGGATGAACCATTTGCCAGTCGGCAGCATTCCAGCCGATCAGCAACAGCTTCTTGGCCAGCGCTTTGCTCATGGCGTTTCCATCAACATGGCCCGGGGCTTGCCATGGCCGCCGCACGAAGCAGCGCCGACAATGAAAACCGCGCCCGCACCAAACGAATGGTGGGGGCGCGGCAAGCGCTGAATCAGCGCAGGCGGGCGTTTCAGCCGGCCAGTTGGCGACGCTGACGGCGCACGCGGCGCAGGTTGACGGCGCCCAGCGCCAGAGCGCCCAGCGACAACATCAGAGCCGTCGATGGCTCAGGCACCACGGTGATGGCGCCGCCGTTGTTCTCGAAGCTCCAGCTGGTGATGGTCGCGGGGAAACCCTGCGGGCCGGTCGTGTTCATCGTCAGGTAGCCGTAGTTGATGGCTGCGGTGGATTCATTGAAAAAACGGAAACCCATGATGTGGGTGCCGGTGGACTGGAAGGCGGTGGTCTGCAGGTTGCTCGCCGAGGCGGAAAATGTCGACCCGGAAGAGATCACCGAACCCAAAGGCAGGTCGAGGTATGGGCCGGTGGTGGAACCGGCCACCGCGCCGCTGGAGGCAGCGGGGGTGCTCGGGAAGAAGAAGCTCAGCGTGCTGGAACTGCCCCACGGGCCGAAGTCCCAGCCCGGAACAGCAGCCGGGGTGACAGAATTCGCACCGGTCAGCAGGTTGATGTAGACGCCTGCAAAGGTGTTGGGCACCGAGATGGGCGTGTTGAACGTGACGACCACGGCGTGAGCGTTGGTGGTGACCGCAGCGGTGCCGACCAAGGCTGCTGCGCACAAGCCCAGCCGCAGTGCGACATGGGAATCAAGAATGGAAGCGGGTTTTGTGTTCATGCTGTCTCTGACGTTGGGTGTGGACACGAATGGGACCTGCCGCTTCCTGCACAAGCCGAGTTTGCTGGTGGCCTTTTTCTGCCTTTCGCGTGAGCTTTTGGCAGAAACCAAATAGTCACGCGCCCTCCTGCAAAGCACTTTCCTGTACCAAGAACTCGCGGTGGTTTGACCGTATCGGCACTGCGCGAAGAGGTCAACCAGTTCCACCCCTCCAGTCGGGGGGGTCGAACTGACAGCCATCGCTGGCGCACAGAAATGGTTCGCAACGGCGCGCCCAGCGCGGCGATCGTCTTTCGATCAGGACATGTTCACGTGGCCGAGAAATCGGGTCAAGAGCGTGAGGGTGCCCAAGATGACAGTGAACGTCAGGATGCCGACGCCATAGATCATGGCAAGCTTGTTTCTCGTCTTCTGGATCGGTTTCAGTGGCATTGGAACTGTTTCGTGCAAAGGCTGTGCCCACCCAGGTGGTGGGGCCGCGGTCGGCTCAAGCGTGACGCTTGGCGCCGCGCAGTCTGATCGACCCAGACGCGCCATGCTCGTCAGGGGTGATGCACCTGGCGCGCACCCGGCGGCCAGTGCCTACCGCAGGCGTTTGCGCACTCGCGCGGCCTTTCGGGCACGCACGAGAGTCTTCGGGCTCGAACGGTTGCTCAGGCCAGCCGGGGCGGCGCCGGGTTCATTGCCGGATGGCCTCGAACTCGATGATGAGCGCCACCTCGTCGCCCACCCAGCCGTTGGCCACCGCATAGTTCATGCCGAAGGCGCTGCGCTTGAAGCTGCCGCGGGCCGACACACCCATCACGTAAGGCTTGCGGCCGAAGCCCCCCATCGGCGACTCGGCGCTCTTGTTCCAGGTGGCCTGCAGCGTCAGCGGCTGGCTCTTGCCGAGCAGCTGCAGCTGGCCGGCGATCTCGAACGTGCGGTCGCCGGTGCGGCGCGCAGTGTCGGCGGTGAACACCATGCGCGGGTGTTCGCTGCTGTTCAGGAAGTCGGGCCCCTTGAGGTGGTCGTCGCGCTTGCGCTGGTTGCTGAAGACGCTGCTGGTGTCGACCTCGATGCGCACTGCTGTCAGCCGTGCATTGGCCTCGTCGAAGCTGAAGCTGCCGCGCGCCGTGCGGAACATGCCCAGCGTCTTGGCATAGCCGATGTGGTCGACGAGAAAGGCCACCGTGAGGTGGTCGGGGTCGATCTCGTAGCGCGCTGCCTGTGCCAGGGCCGGTGCCGCAGACAGCATGCCCGCGCCCGCGGCAGTTGCCACACAGGCCAGGCGGGCCAGCCAGCCGCGCCGGCCCAACGTGGCAGTGGCAGCCTGCGCGTCGGCAGTGACAAAACGAGGTGTCGTCATGATCAGTTCTCCAGTCGAGGTTGACGCGCTTGCGCCAGGGTGTGCACATCGATGACAAAAGAAAAGCCGAGCAGCGCCAGACTGGCCGCCGCCAGCGCTGCAGCCCGCGCGGGCGGCACCACCGGGGCCAGACAGACGATCAGGCTCGTGATCTGCACCACGCACACCGTCTGGCGGCGTCGGCTGGGCGGCAAGGGCGTTGCCAGCCAGCGCCAGCGCCACGCCGCAGCCACGAAGCCATAGCGCAGCAGCCCGGCAGCCAGCACCCACGGCCCGGCCTGCCCGGCCTGCCAGACCAGGGCGCACAACACGAGGGTGTAGGCGGCGTCGGTTTCCATGTCGAAGCGCGCGCCGAAGCCACTGGCCAGGCCGCTGCGGCGGGCCAGTGCGCCGTCGACGGCGTCGAGCACCGCCGTCAGTGTGGCCAGCGCCACCACCGCCCAGGCCAGCGCGTTGACCTTGATGGCCCCGGCTGCTGCCCAGGCCGATGGCCACACCTGTTCCCCCAGCAGGGCGACGAGCAGCCCTGCCAGCGAGAAACGCGCCAGCGTGACGCGATTGGCAGCGCCCAGGCGCCCGTGCGGGTGTGCGCCTGCGCGCAAGCCGTGCCAGACCAGCGCCACCCCGGCCGCAAACCACAAGAGCGCCTTCACCACATAGGCGGCGCCCAGATCGGCAGCCCACGCCGCAGCCAGCGCCAACGCCAGCAGGCCGCCGGCGGCTGCGGCCAAGTCGCGGCGGGCTTCATGCCTCAGCGCCGAGGCGGCAACGGCGGCGCGCCGCCCTGCATCCGGCGTTGAAGAAAGGGAGCGTCCCCGCGTATTCATGGATGGGACCGTACCATCAGCGGCCATGCAAAGTGCAGCGGGCGGGTTTGACATCTTTGCCGGGCGCCGCCGCTCACGCGCGAGGTGGCCCGCCGGTCGGGCGCAGAACAGCCCGGCCATGCGCTGTCCCGCTGCCTGGCGCGCTC
>JBBSCV010000079.1:0-12976 GCA_038249925.1 Burkholderiales bacterium | reverse complement strand
CGTCGTAGCCCATGCTGCGCGGGCTCACCCCTTGCAGCACGTCTTGAATGCCGGTGACGTTGCCATTGGCATCGTAGGTGTACGCGTCGTTCAAGACACCGCCGTCTTGCCACTGCGCCGGCAGGCCGCGCGTGTTCAGGCTGACGCTGCGCACGACGCTGATGGCCAGCGTGTGGCCCGCTACTGCGCCGTTGGGGTGGTAGCTCACGCCGGTGGCTTAGCCAGACACCTGCGTCGGCTCGCCCAAGGCGTTGGGTGCGTAGTTCATCGCACCCCAGGGGTCGCTAAGTGAACTGACGTTGCCGTGGCTGTCGATGCCCCATGTGAAGTTCCAGCCCGCACCCGGTGCCTGGCCGGGCACCGAGAACTGTTCGCCGGTGATGCCTCCGCCGGCTGGCGCCGGCCTGGTCGCCTTTCGACCACCCGCTGTGGGTGGTCGATTCAGCGGCACCACTGGCTTGCCCGAGCCTATCGTGCTCGGCCACGGGGGCATCGTGCTGGAGGCTATGAAGGGCGGACTGCACGACGATGTCTTTCCGAGCGTCGAAACCGGCGACCGCTCATTCTGGTTCAGCAGTACTGGCTGGATCTGCTGATCGGCGCCGAAGCCGGCCCGGTGCTGCACCGGGATGCCATGGCCAACGCCGAAAGCATCGACTGGTTCGTGAACTTCGCTGCTTAACGCAAAGTGCTGTAGGCGGCTGCGCCCCTCAGGCGCTTGGCAGGCGGGTCAGCCGGGCTGGGCGACGATGGTCACGCGGCGGTTTTCGGGCGCGGCCGGCTCGCTGGGCTTCATCAAGGCGCTGGAGCCCTTGCCGACTGCCGTCACGCGCTCGGCGGCCAGGCCGTGCGCGCTGGTGAGGTAGGTGCGCACGCTGTCCGCGCGGGCCTGGCTGAGCTTCAAGTTCAGCTCTTCACTGCCGCGCGGGTCGGCGTGGCCCTCGATGGTGAACTTCACCGCCGCGAGCTTTTCGCTCTTCATTGCCTCGGCCAGCACATCCAGTGCGCCCTTGGCGCCTGTCGTCAGGTCGGAAGAATTGGTGACGAAGGTCACCAGGATGGAGGCCCTGGCCGGCTGCGCTGCGAGGGCAGCCACGGCAGCCGCGCCTGCGACACCTCCGACCGGGCGCACGGCCGGGCGGAAACCGCGAGTGCGCACGCCGCTGCCTTCGGCGCCCGATGCAGCTTCGTCCGCCGGCTGCGCCTTGGGGGCCAGCGCGTCGATGAGGGCCTGCTGGGTGACCTGGCCTTCACGCAACACTTTTTCCTGTGCCTGCACGGCGCCAGCGGCGAGCATCAGGGCAAGTGCGATGGGGGCGATGGGGGCGACGTGGGCGGTGGTCTTCATGGCGGTCTTTCGAAGAGGGTGGCGCCTTTGCAGCACCTGCGCGCAATGCTACGCCCGGCAGGCCAGGCAAAGCACCCGATGCAGCACGGCCTGCCGTGGGGGTGCGCCCGCGGGCAAATTCACGCGCCGCGCTGGGGTTTGGCCAGGGTCTTCAGCGCGAACCGGCCGTCTTTCTGAAACAGCCAGGCTTCGACCACGCCCTCATCGCGCAGCATCTGCTGGGCCTTGGGGCTCAGGCCCACAGGCGCGGGCAACTGCGCCACCGATTCGATGGCAACGCGTGTCATCTCCGGTTGGGTGGGGTTGTCACGAAAGACCTCGGCCTGCCACTGGTTCTGTTCGTTGAGCTTGACGCGCAGCACCACCACCGCGCGCAGCAGCGGTTGCGGATGATCGTTGTGCACCTTGCCCGCCGAGTGTTGGTAGACAGCGCGTGCGAAGTCGGCCTTCACCTGGTCCGACGACTGGGCTCGCGCGGTTCCAGGCACGGCCAACAGCAGCGCCGCGGCGAAGGTGGCGAAGGCGGCAGAGGCGGCGGAGGCGGCGAACTTCGAAGACGAGGCGCTGAGGATGCGGTGCATGGTGTGGCTTTCCGTGGAGGTGGCGCTGGCGGGTTCCGGTGCCGGTGGGCATGGGAGCTCTTTCGCCCAATTCAGCGCGGGCTGAAGTGGCCACCGAGGTATAGGCCCAGCGGGCCGCGACCGCGTTTCGGCGTGATACCGGGCGCTCGTGTGGCGGCATGCCGTCGGTTTGGGGTTTGCCTAACCCAAGCGGGATGCGCTGCGCCCGCAGCCCCGCCGATGAATCCCACCGGTTCGGGACTTCTTGCCGACGCCCAGACCCCCGTGTGTCACGGGCTGCGGTGGCTGACCGCCGATGGGCCGCTGCAACTGCGTGTGTCGGCCTTCATCGCGCAGGCCGAAGCCGCGCAGGCGTTGCAAACACAGGGTCGCTTTGACCTTGTGTTACTTGCGGTCGCTATTTGCGGTCGCTATTTGCAGTCGTCGATCGCGGTCTTGATCCTCGGTGCCCTCGCCTCAAGCCCGTGTGGCAAGCGCCACGATGGCCTGGGCCGGCATCGCGCCCGACTGCCGCGCCGTTTCTCGCCCAGCCTGCAGCCGCACCAGCGTCGGAATGCTGCGGATGCCGAAGCGCTTGCTCAGGGCCTGGCTGTCGTCGCTGTTCACCTTCACCAGCAGCGCACGGCCCTGCAACTGCTCGCCGGCCTGCTTGAAGGCCGGCGCCATCATCTGGCAGGGGCCGCACCATGCCGCCCAGAAATCGACCAGAACGGGCAACTTCGTGGCGCCGACGATGGCGTCGAAGTTGCTTTCGTCCAGGTCCAGCGGCTGGCCCTGCAGCAGCGGCTGCCCGCACTTGCCACAGGTCGGCGCATCGTCGATGCGTGCCGCCGGCAGGCGGTTGGTGGCCTTGCAATGCGGGCAAGGCAGCTGCACTCGGGTGTCGTCCATCGCTTGAATGTGGAGCATGCGCGGCCACTTTCAAGCGCACTGACCCTGCCCGCCAGGCAAGGGCATGCTGCTTGCCCGGTTTCGGTGCCTGGGATAAACCCTGCCATCATGACGACCATGCGTCTGGCGGTGCACCTGGCCAGCCATACCGGCTACAACCGATCCAGCCTCATCAACAACGGCGCTCCGGCCTTCGGCCGAGCTTTCAGGAACGACCCCTCGCTTTGAACATCACGCCGCCGCCCACCGACACCCGCGCCGAAGCCTTCGTCACCAGACCCGGCTGCAGCCACTGCGTCGCGCCGCATCGACGCGTGTTCACCGGTCTGCTGGCGGCTGCTGCGCTGTTGCCAGCCACTGCGGCAATGGCCACCAACATCCCCGAGTGCCGGCGCTCGCGCGCGGCTGGCCTGGTGCCGGCGCAGCAGGTGGAAGGCGCCGCGCAGCAGCAGTACGTGCAGATGCTGCGAGAAGCCCGGGGCCAGAACGCGTTGGCGCCCGCCAGCGATGCGCAGCTGCAGCGGCTGCGCTACGTCGCCGCGCGCATCGTGCCCTTCACCCCGGCGTGCAACGACCGGGCGAGCCAGTGGCGCTGGGAAGTCAACCTGCTGAACAGCAAGCAGATCAACGCCTTCTGCATGCCGGGCGGCAAGATTGCCTTCTACACCGGAATCCTGCAGCAGTTGCAGTTGAACGACGACGAGGTGGCGATGATCATGGGCCACGAAGTGGCGCATGCGCTGCTGGAACACGCACGTGAACGCATGGCCAAGAGCGGCGGCACCGAACTGGTGCTGCGCGGTGCGGCGGCTTTGTTCGGTCTGGGCGGCCTCGGTGATCTGGCGGCCGTGGGCGCCACCCAACTGTTGAGCCTGAGGTTCGGTCGCGAGGACGAATCGGAAGCCGACTCGCTGGGGCTGCTGCTGGCGGCCCGCGCCGGCTACGACCCCACGGCCGGCGTGACGCTGTGGCAGAAGATGGGCAAGGCCACCGCCGGCAGGGCGCCGCCGCAGTGGCTGTCCACGCACCCGGCCGGCGACACCCGCATCAGGGACATACAGAGCAAGTTGCCGGCGGTCAAGCCGCTCTTCGCGCGGGCCCCCAAGCCCGACAGGCGCTTCAGCGCACCGGCGTGAAACCGGGCGGGCGCGAGCAGGCACAGCGCGTCGAGCGCGCGTGTGGTTTTCGCAGCGTTGCGAAACGGGGTTGTGAAACGGGGTTGTGAAACGGGGTTGCGACCCGGGTTGCGGCAGTGCCCCCTGGCTATCATCCATCGCGTGACCGCCGCCCCCTTGATCTTGCTGCTGGCCCTGGCCTTGTCCGCCGCGGCATGGCCGGCCCGGGCCGCGAAGCCGCTGGTCTATTGCGCCGATGCCAGCCCCGAAGGCTTCGACCCCGCGCTGTGGGACAGCGCCAGCACCGGCAACGTCACCTCGCAGATCTTTCAGGGCCTGGTGGATTTTCGGCGTGGCACTTCGGTGATGGAGCCGCAGCTGGCCACGGCCTGGACGGTGTCGCCCGACGCGAGAACGTTCACGTTCCAGCTGCGCCGCGGCGTGAAGTTCCAGACCACGCCCTGGTTCACGCCCACGCGCGAGATGAACGCCGACGACGTGATGTTCAGCTTCACGCGTTTGATCAACCCCAAGCTGCCCTTCAACGTGGCCTTTCCGGCCACCTTCGTCTACCCGCAGAGCCTCGGCTTGGGGCAGATGATCGCCGGCATCGACCGCGTCGGCGACCATGAGGTGCGTTTCCGCCTGCACCGGCCCAACGTCAACTTCCTGGGCTATTTCGCGTCCAGCTTCGCCGCCGTGCATTCGGCCGAATACGCCGCGCAGCTGCTGGCGCAGGGGCGCGCCAGCGCCATCAACAACCAGCCCGTCGGCACCGGGCCTTACCAGTTCAAGAGCTACCGCAAGGACGACGTGCTGCGGCTCATCGCTCACCCGGGCTACTGGCGCGGTGTGCAGCGCACCGAGCGCCTGGTGTATGCCATCAGCCGCGAAGCCAACGTGCGCGTGCAGAAAGTGTCTCGCGGGGAATGCCATCTCGCCGCGGCCATTCGCGATGTCGACATCACCGCACTCACCGGCCACCCGCAGGTGGTGGTGCAGAAGATTCAGGCGCTGAACATCAGCTACCTGGCCTTCAACATGAAGAAGGCACCGGTCGACAAGCGCGAAGTGCGCGAGGCGCTGGACATCGCCATCGACCGCAACGCGCTTTTCAAGGTGCTGTTCCCGCGCGGCGACGCGCTGCAGGCGGTGAGTGCTTTTCCGCCCGCAGTGCCCGGTTTCAACAAGGCGTTGAAGAATGAATACAACCCCGAGCGCGCGCGGCAATTGCTGGCGGCCGCGGGTGTGAAAGGCGAGCTGGCGGTGGACCTCTGGGCGTTGCCCATCAGCCGCCCCACCAACCCGAACGGCCAGCTGATGGCGCAGATGATCCAGGCCGACTGGGCGCGCATCGGGGTCAAGGCCCGCATCCTCACCTACGAGTGGGGCGAATACCTCAAGCGCGCGAATGCGGGTGAACACGACGTCTACATGAGCGGGTGGAGCACCGACGTGGCCTCGGCCGACGAGTTCCTCGCGCCCAACCTCACCTGCGCGGCCAGCCGCGGCGGCATCAAGTTCTGCAACAAGGATTTCGATGCACTGGTGGAAGCCGCGCGTGCCGAGGTCGACGTTGCCAAGCGTCTGGCGCTGATCGAGCAGGCGCAGGTCATCTTCAAGCGTGAACGGCCGTGGATCACGATGGCGCACAGCTCGGTCTATATCCCGCTGCGCAAGGACGTGCGCGGCTTCGTGATGGCGCCCAACGGCAGCGTCGATTTCGAAGGCGTCTGGCGTGAATGAGCGGGCTGTATGAGCGGGCTGTGCGAGCGGGCCATGAGCAGGCCATGAACATGCGCATTCGCGTCGAAGACATCGCGGCCGACTCGCAGTTCCGCCGCCTGGCCACGCTGCGCGGCGTGCGGCACGACCTGCGCTACGCCAGCCGCAACAACTTCGCCGGTGTCGAGCTCTACCGCGGCATGGACTGCGCCTGGCTGCGCGTTGAAGCTGCGCAGGGGCTGGAAGCCGCGGCAGAGTGGCTGACGCAGCAACGCCCAGGCTGGCAGTTGGTGGTGCTGGACGCCCTGCGTCCGCAGCGTGTGCAAGAGGCCATCTGGGCCGACGTCGCCGGCACGCCGATGGAGGACTACTTCGCCAACCCGATGCGTGGCTCGATCCACAGTTTCGGCATGGCGGTGGATGTGACGCTGCTCAGCCCCGCAGGCGTCGAGGCCGACATGGGCAGCGGCTTCGACGAGATGGCGCCGGTCTCGCACCCGGCGCTGCACGCCGCGCACCTGAAGAGCGGTGTGCTGACGCCAGCGCACGTGGCAGAGCGTGAATGCCTGGCCGCCGCCATGGCGCGCGGCGGCTTTCACGGCATCGCCACCGAGTGGTGGCATTTCGACCACGGCGACCGCGAACGGGTGCGCCGTGAATGGCCGCGCGTGGCCTGAATCGGCGCTCCCAGCCAGCCCCCTGAACGGAAGAATCTCCTCATGGCCCTGCAGCGACGCCGTTTCATCGCTTCATCTCTTGCCACAGCCACGGCTGCAGCAGCGTCGGCGGCCACTGCGGCCACCGCGTCGGCCTCCAAGGTTTCCACGGCCGCCACCAACTGCAACGCCGCGCCGCCGCTGCCCGTGCTGCGGGCACCCCGGCTGCGCGCCGGCGACACCATCGCGCTCATCAACCCCTCCGGCGCGATCTACGAACGCGCGCCCTACCAGTTCGCCACCGAGGCCTTGCAGGCGCTGGGCTTCAAGGTGCGAGAGGCGCCGAACCTGCGCGCGCGCTACGGCCACTTCGCCGGCACCGACGCGCAGCGCGCTGCAGACGTGAACGCGATGTTTGCCGACCCTGCCGTGCACGGCCTGCTGGCCATGACCGGCGGCTCGGGCGGCAACCGGATGCTGCCGCTGGTGGACTACGCGGCGATTCGCCGCACGCCGAAGTTCCTGGGCGGCTTCAGCGATCTCACCGCACTCATCAACGCGGTGCAGGTGCAGACCGGCCTCGTCACCTTTCACTGCCCCATGGCCGCCAGCGAGTGGAACGAGTTCAGCGTGCAATGGCTGCGCAGCGCGGTGATGGATGCGCAGGCCGTGACGCTGGCCAACCCGACAGACCGTGAAGACAATCTGGTCACGCGCAGCGGGCGCACCACCGCGCTGCGCGGCGGCAAGGCGCGCGGGCCCTTGGTGGGCGGCAACCTGGCGGTGTTGTCAGCCATGGCCGGCTCGGCCTACTGGCCGCGCTTCGACGGGGCCATCCTCTTCCTGGAAGACGTCAACGAATACATCTACCGCGTCGACCGCATGCTCAGCACACTCAAACTGACTGGTGCCCTCGACCGCGTGGCCGGCGTGGTGCTGGGCGGCTTCACCAACTGCGGCCCCGGCGATGGCAACTACGGCACGCTGACCCTCGATGAAGTCTTCGACGACTACTTCAAGCCGCTGAACGTGCCCGTCTACAGCGGCGCGCTCTTCGGCCACATCAAGCGCAAGTTCACGCTGCCGGTGGGGCTGCAGGTGGAGATGGACGCCGACGCCGGCACGCTGCGCTACCTGCAGCCGGCGGTGCTCTAGAGCAGGTCCTGCGTCTCGGGGTGGCGCCGCATGTAGGCTGCCACGTAGCTGCACGCCGGCCGCACCTTCAGGCCTTCGCTGCGCGCCCAGGCCAGCGCTGCAGCCACCAGCGCAGCGGCGATGCCGCGGCCTTCAAGCGCTGCCGGCACTTCGGTGTGCGGCAGCACCAGCACGCCGCCCTCGCGGCGGTAGCTGCACAGCGCGAGACCCTGCGGGGTGGACACCGCGAACCGCTGCGCTGCGGCCTGGTGTTCCACCGCGGGCGCCGAATCAGGTGCGAATGTCGAGCTCATGCCGGCGATTCTGCCTTGCGGCCCGCGCTCAGCTTCTCAGCGCTTCTTGCCGAAGAGGCCGGCCACCCAGCCCTTGAACACCGTCCACATCAGGGCCAGCGCATTCAGCTCCTTCACGGGCGCGGGCGTCACGGGCAGCCGCCGTGCAGGCGCTGCGGCCGGAGTGGACGCCGCATGCGCAGCAGCCGGGGCGGCATCAGAGGCTGCGTGGTCAGCACCAGTTGCATCAGCTGCATCGTGCGCGGCCTCCGCAGCCACCACAGCCGGTTCGTGCAGCGGCACCGCCGCCGCAGCCGCGCGAAAGTTGTCGGCGAACTGCGTCAGCATCGCATCGCTCACGGGCACCAGCAGCCGGCTGCCGAACTGCGCCAGCTTGCCGCTGACGGTGATGGTGGCCTGTCCCAGCAGCACGGTGGTGCCTGGGGTTTCGCCGTCTTCCAGGCGCGCCGTCAGCTGCATCGACGCCGATGAGCCCGCCTTGTCGGCGCCCTTGCCCAGCATCTTCAGTTCGCGCGTGGCCTCGTCCAGGCCCTGCATCTCGATGTCGCCGCCGAAGCTCATCACCGCGGGGCCGATCTTGCTTTTCACCGTGCCCTTGTAGTGCGTGGCATCGACCTGCTCGGTGATGGCTGCGCCGGGCATGCACGCAGCAATGGCGTGGATGTCGCTGAGCACGGCCCAGGCCTGGGCCGGGGTGGCAGCGACGGGATAACGCTTGTCGAGCTTGACTTCCATGATCGGTGGGCAATGCGGGCAGAGACGGCGGCGATTGTCTCAGGCAGGGCGCGTCGACTCGGGTGTGGGGCTGGGCGCTGGTGCGGGCGCTGATGCTGATGCCGGCCTCGCACACCAGCGCTCCAGCGCGGCGCGCAGGCGGGCTGCGTCTATCGGTTTGGTGAGGAAGTCGTCCATCCCTGCGCGCAAGGCCTCGTCGCGTTCGGTCACCAGTGCCGCTGCGGTCAGGGCAATGATGGGCAGGCGGTGGCCAGCGGCGCGCAGCGCGCGCGTCGCCTCGTGGCCGCTCATGCGCGGCATCTGCACGTCCATCAACACCGCGTCGAAGGGCCGGCCCTGGGCGGCGGCCGCCTGCACGGCGGTGACCGCCTCCTGGCCGTCGCAGGCCTGCGCCACCTGCAGGCCCCAGGCCTCCAGCATGGCCACCGCAATCAACATGTTCACGGCGTTGTCTTCGGCCATCAGCACGCGCAGGCCCTGCAAGCGGGTGGCCGTGTCGCCGCCCCCGGCGGCCGGCTCGGCCCGCGCTGGCTGCGGCTGGGGCTCTTCGGCCATCGGCAGGGGTATCTCGGCCCAGAAGGTGCAGCCGGCACCGGGCTGGCTGTGCACGCCCACGCGGCCGCCCATCAACGTGGCCAGTTCACGGCAGATGGACAACCCCAGACCGGTGCCGCCAAAGCGCCGCGTCGTGCTCTGGTCGGCCTGGGTGAAGGGCTCGAAGAGCCGGGCCTGCACCTCGGGCTCGATGCCGGGGCCGCTGTCCTGCACCTCGAAACGCACCAGATCGCCCGCGCGCTGGCCATCGGGGATGGCCACGTGCAAGGGCAGGGCCAACGGCAGCCGGCGCGCGCGCAGCACCACCTTGCCCTTGGCGGTGAACTTCAGCGCATTGGTCAGGAAATTGCTGAGCACCTGGCGCAGGCGCAACGCGTCGCCGAGCACGCGGCCCAGCGGTGCGGCCTGCAGTTCCAGTGCCAGACCGCGGGCGTCGGACAGCGTGGCGTAGTTGCGCTGCAAGGTCTGCAGCAGCGCGCCGAGGTCGAACTGCCCGGCCTCGATCTGCAGCTTGCCCGCCTCGATCTTCGAGAGGTCGAGGATGTCGCTGATGATGTCGGCCAGCGACTGCGTGCTTTCGACGATCTGGTCGAGGTACTGGCGCCGGCGGGCTTCGTCGGTGCGCTCGTCGCGCGCCAGCCTGGCCAGCCCGATCATGCCGTTCAGCGGTGTGCGCAGTTCGTGGCTGGTGTTGGCCAGGAAGGCGCTCTTGGCGCGGTTGGCGGCCTCGGCCTCGTCGCGCGCGTGGGCCAACGCCTGCTCGGCCGCGTGGCGCTCGGTGATGTCTTCGATGATCCACACCGTGCCGCCTTCGGTCGGCCGCGCGGGGTCCACGGCGCGGCCGCGCACTAGAGCCAGAAAGCTCGTGCCGTCCTTGCGCTGCGCCATGCATTGCTGCTGCACCATTTCGCCACGCGCCAGCCGCGGGCCGATCTCGCGCCCCAGTCGCTCGTACGCGGCCTGGCCCGGCCAGACATCGGCTCCCAGACGGCCCAGCAGCTCTCCGGGGCCCCAGCCGTAGAGCTGCTCGAAGTGGCGGTTGGTCAGCGTGAAGACGCGGTTGCGCGTGACAGCGATGCCGATGGACGCATTGGCCAGGATGGCCTCGCGTTCCAGGCGCTGGCGCTCACGGTCGCTGACATCGCGCGCCGTGATCACGAGATAGTCGCGCCGCTCGCTGCTGAAGCGCGCGGCCGAGACCACCATCGGCAGTTCACGCCCGCTGCGCATGCGGAAGGACACGGTGCGGTCGATCACCCGGCCTTCGTGCTTCAGCACAGCCAGGAAGCGCTCGCGTTCTTCGTCGCTGGCCCAGATGCCGAGTTCCAGCGAGGTGCGGCCGACGGCCTCGGCCGAGGTCCAGCCGGTGTGCATCTCGAAGCTGCGGTTGACCATCGCATAGCGGCCGGTGGCCAGCTCGCTCAGCGTGATGAGGTCGGGGCTGGTGGCCACCAGGTGCGACAGCAGGGTTTCAGAACGGCGCACCGCCTCGTCGGCGGCCAGGCGCTCGGTGTCGTCGATGAAGATGCTCAGCAATGCCGGGCCGCCTTCGGCATCCACGCGCACGCTGGTGCCGCGCGCAGTGATGCGCCGCCCGTGCACGCGCAAGCCGAAGCTGGCCACCGGCAGCGCGCAGCCTGCAGGCTGTTGTTCCAGCTGCGCCGTGCGGCCGATGGCGCGGTCGCGCGAGTCGCCGGGCTCGTAGTGCTGCAGCAGGTCGCTGCCCAGCATCTCGGCCAGATGCGGGTGGCCGAACAGCCGCACCGCGGTGGCGTTGGCATCCAGCACCTGCCCATCGCGGTGCAGCACCAGCGGCGTGGGAATGTGCGCGAAGAGTTCCTGGTAGCGTGTTTCCGTGGCAGCCAGGGCTTCTTCTGCAGCGTGCATGGCGGTGACGTCGCGCACCACGCCCCAATACCCGCTGAAGACGCCGTGGGCATCGAAGCGCGGCTCGCCGCTGACGAGCAGCGCGTGGCGCCGCGCCTGCGCGCCCAGCCAGCGCACGGGCACGTCGCGGAACGGCCGGCGGTCGTCCATGTCGGCCTGCAGGCTGTCGAGTGTCTCGGCGTCGCACTGGAACTGCGGCAGTTCCCAGACCACGAGGCCGCCGCCCTCGGCGGCCGTCAGCAGGCGCGGCGCGCCGGCGCCGATGGCGGCGGTGACGAGCCGGGAGCTGGCGTCCGTTTCCCAATAGCCATCAGCGGCCAGCGCCAGCAGGCGGTGAAAGCGGCTGCCGCGTTCCTGCGCGCTGTCTGCAAAGATGCCCAAAAGGCGCGAGGCCAGGACGCCGAAGGCCAGGCCGGCCGCCAGAGACAACATCAGACTCCCCAGCACCACACCCGTGCCGGGCAGACCCGAAGCCAACGGCACCGTGGGCGTCAGCTGCGCCACCCCGGCGATGACCCCGGCCGCCACCAAGGCGAGCAGCGTGCCGGCCCGCCAGCCCACCGTGACGCACAGCATGCAGGCCAGCAGCCCCAGCAGCGGCAAGGCCGGGGCGCGCAGACCCCAGCCCAGCAGCACGGCGTTGTAGCCCAGCAGCAAGCTGGCCGCGCTGAAGCCCGCCGTCACGGCCGCGCCCAGCCAGCGCTGCGGCAGCCGCGTGCCGGCCAGCGAGGCCACGGCCAGCAGCAGGAAGAGGCCCACGGACAGGTCCATGGATCCGTCCACAAACCCGCCCACAGACTGGCTGCCAGACCCGGAGGGAAGGCCAGGCGACGACCCGGCCAGCCCCACCAGCGCCGCACCGCCAGCGCACGCGGCGCTGCACACCCACAGAAAGGCACGCGTGATCTGCGGCGCGACCTGCACGGCTGTGCCAGAAGGCGGGTGCGACGGCGGCGTCACAGGGTTTGCGCCGTTCATCGGCCGTGCGGCTAGAGGGGCCGTGCCTGCTGCAGCAGCGCCCGCGTGGCCAGCGCCACCGCACGCGCGGCTTCGGCAAAGCCGCTGCCGGGCGCCGCCGTGCCGGCATACAGCACGGCGCGCGACGAGCTCACGACGATGGGCCCGCCCGCCCGCCAGCCGGCGCGCACCGTGGCCTCGGCGTCACCACCCTGCGCGCCGATGCCGGGAATGAGCAAGGGCAGCGTCGGCGCGAGTTCGCGCACACGCGCCACCTCGGCCGGATAGGTGGCACCCACCACCAGCGCAAGCTGCCCGCCATGGTTCCATTCGCCCGCAGCCAGACGCGAGATGTGTTCGTACAGCAGCGCACCGCTCTCCAGACGCTGCGCCTGCAGGTCGCTGCCGCCGGCATTGCTGGTGCGGCACAGCACGATGAGGCCCTTGCCTTGCCACCTCATGTAGGGCTCGATGCTGTCCAGGCCCATGAAGGGCGACAGCGTCACGGCGTCGGCGCGGTAGCGCTCGAAGGCTTCACGCGCGTACTGCTCGGCGGTGCTGCCGATGTCGCCGCGTTTGGCGTCCAGGATCACCGGCACGTGCGGGGCGACGGCGTGGATGTGGGCGATCAGCCGTTCCAGCTGCGCTTCGGCCCGCTGCGCCGCGAAGTGAGCAATTTGTGGCTTGAAGGCGCAGACCAGGTCTTTCGTGGCGTCGACGATGGCGGCGCAGAAGTCGAAGGTGCGCGCCGGGTCGTCTTTCCACGCGCCGGGGAATCTCGCCGGCTCGGGGTCGAGGCCCACGCACAGCATCGACTGGTTCATGGCCTGGGCGGCCACGAGCTGCGCGCGGAAGTTCGGGAGGGCAGCGGCTGGGGCAGCGGCGGCGGGGGCAGTAGCGGCGGCCATCGCGTTCAACCCTTCCAGCGCGCCGCCAGTTCGGCCGCCAGCCCGGTGTAGCTGCCCGGCGTCATCGCCAGCAACCGCTGCTTGTCTTCATCGGGCAGCGCCAGGCCCTGGATGAAGCCCTGCATCAGTTCGCGCGTGATGGGCTGGCCGCGCGTGAATTCCTTGAGCTG
>JBBSCV010000078.1:0-13016 GCA_038249925.1 Burkholderiales bacterium | reverse complement strand
GCACCCTGCCCTCCACCCGCAAGAGCACGTCCTGGGTCTTGTCCGACAGCAGGCCCACGGGCTGGTCGGCGTTGGCCTCTTTCAGCGCGGCTGCAATCTCTGCCGGCGTCACGCCATAAGCTCGCAGCCGTACCGGGTCGAGGTCGATGCGCACTTCGCGTTGCGTCAGGCCGTTGACCTCGATGCGCGCCACGCCCTCAACGCGCCGCAGTCGCTTTTCCACTGCGTTCTCGGCCAGGATCGACAGCTCGCGTGCGCTGCGGCTGGGACTCAACAGCGCGGCATTGACGATGGCCTCGCTGTTGTCGTTGTTCCAGCGCGCGATGGTCGGGGCCTTCACGTCGCGGGGAAAGCCGCCCTGCACGGTGGCCACGCGGTCGCGCAGGTCCTGCATGGCGCGGTTCATGTCGGCGTCCAGGCCGAACTCGATGTTCACCCAGCCGGTGCCTTCGCGCGCGCCCGAGGTGATGCGCTTGACGCCGGCCACGCCGTTGACGGCCTCTTCCAGCGGCTTGACGAGCTCACGCTCCACCGCCTCGGGTGACGCGCCGGGGTAGCGCACTTCCATCCAGGCGCCTGGAAAGCTGATGTCGGGCATCTGCTCGACGCCCAGCTTGGCGTAGCTGAAGAGGCCCAGCACGCACAGCGCCACCATCACCATGGCGGCGAAAACAGGGTTGTTGATTGAGACGCGGGTGATCCACATGGCTGTCTCCGGTCACTTCAGCAACGGCGCCGGGGCCGATGCCGACGTCGATACCGATACCGATGCCGATGCCGACGCCACTGTCGCGGCCCTGTCGCTGGGCGCCGCCTTCTTGTCGGCCACCACCCGTGCCTTCGCACCTTCACGCAGGTTGTCGAAACGCGCGCCCAGCACCTGGCTTTGCACGGTCACGCCCTGCAGCACCTCGACGCGACCTTCGCGTTCGTCCTTGCGGCCCACGGTGACGGCGCGGCGCGCCAGCACACCGCCTTCGATGACCCACACATGGTCTTGCCCGGACGTGTTGCCCACGGCGCTGCTCGGCAGCGTCAGGCGGTCTTCATCGTCGGCAAGCAGCGCACGGGCCAGCGCGTACTGGCCGGCGCGCAGCGTCTCTTTCGGGTTCGCAAGCTCGATGGTCACGCCGATGCTGCGTGTGCCAGGCTCGGCCGCCGGCGCAATGCGCGCAATGCGCCCGGCCACTGACTTCGCCATGCCCTCCACCTGCACTTCCACCGGCATGCCGGCGGCAATGCGCGCTACCTCGTGCGTGCCCACGGTGCCGGCCAGTTCCAGCCGGGCCAGGTCGACGATGGTCAGCACCTGTTGCTCGGCGCTGACCTTTTCGCCCGGCAAGGCATGGCGCTTGGCGACGATGCCCGCGATGGGCGCCAGCAAGGTGGCGTCACGCAGACCCACGCGCGTGGTGTCCAGCGAGGCCTGCGCCGCGCCCTGCTGCGCCCGCGCCGTGGCCAAGGCCGAGGCCGAAGTTTCCAGCGCATTCGGCGAGATGAACTTTTGCGCCGCCAGGCTTTCGTTGCTGGCGTGCGTGCGCTCGGCCTGTGCCAACGCAGCGCGGGCCGATTCCAGCATCGCACTGCGCTCGGCCACACGGCTGGCCAGGTCGGCCATCTCGATGCGGCCCAACACCTGCCCGGCCTGCACGCGGCTGCCCTCTGCCACGGTCAAGCTGAGCAGCGTGCCGCCGGCCTTGGCGCGCACCATCGCCGTCTGCGGCGCCACCAGCGGGCCTGAGAACTCCACCACGCCGGGCAGGCGCGCCAGCGTCGGCCGCACCACTTCACGCGCGGCGAATTCAAGGGGTGCTTCGGCCGGCTTGCCGTCCTTGCCGTTCTTGCCGGCCTTGCCATCCTTGCCTGCAGAGGCCACCGCAGCCTGGGCCTCGCCACCACCGCCCGGCCTCAGCAAGCCGGCGTACCAGGCAGCCCCTGCGCCCGCCAAGACCATCGCTGCCGCAGCCACAACGCCACCGGGCCAGAGTCGCTTCTTCTTCATGTTCATCCCTCCGCATTCGTCAGGCAGGCACCTGCCCTGCAACGCTGCGCAGTGTAGAAATCGGCGGTCGGCGCGGGTCGAAGTTGCGACGAAGCGCAAAAAGCCGGTGACGAACTGCAGGGGCGTCGGATCGAGTTCGCTGCTGAACTGCTACCGACGCGCCAAAGAGCGGCGGAATGCGCGCGCAGGCGAACTGGGTGCAGCAGGCGCTGGCGCCTCAGGCCGCAGCCGCAGTCTCTTGCACGTGGGCGCGGGCCCAGAGTTCCAGCGCCGCGGCCTCCAGCGGCCGGCTGAAAAGGTAACCCTGGCCGTGGTCGCAGGTCAGGGTGCGCATCAGTTCGGCCTGGCCCTCGGTTTCTATGCCCTCGGCCACCGTGGTCATGCCCATGGTGCGTGCCACGCGGATGGTGGCCTCGATCAGCACGCGGTGGTATTCCACCGTCTCTGCATGCTTCACGAAGCTGCGGTCGATCTTCACGGTGTCCACCGGCATCTGGTGCAGGCAGGCCAGGCTGCTGTAGCCGGTGCCGAAATCGTCCAGCGCCAGACGCACACCCAGGGCCTTCAGCTCACGCAGCGTGGACTGCACGCGTTCGTCCTGCGCGGCCAGGCTTTCCGTCACTTCCAGCTGCAGCTGCAGCGCCGCCATGCCCGTGGCCTGCAGCACCGCCTGCACATCGGTCACCAGCGAATTGCGCTGCAACTGCGCGCGCGACATGTTCACCGCCAGCTGCCGCGGGCCGGCTTCACCCAGGTGGCGCTGCCACTGCATGAACTGCTGACACGCGGTCAGCAAAACGAACGCGCCCAGCGCGTCGATGAGGCCGCATTCCTCGGCGATGGGAATGAACTCGACCGGCGGCACCAGGCCGCGCTGCGGATGGCGCCAGCGCACCAACGCTTCGACGCCCGACAGCCGCCGGGTGGCAAGGTCGATCACGGGCTGGTAGACGACGAAGAGCTCGTCGTCCTTCAGCGCGCGGCGCAGGTCGGCTTCGACCTCGAGCGCACGCACCACGCGTTCGTGCATCGAATCGTCGAACAGCACCCAGCGTCCGCGGCCGGCGCGCTTGGCCTCGTACATCGCGGTGTCTGCATTGCGCAGCACCTCTTCGGCTATGGCCTCGGCCGTGACGTCTTCGTTGCCATGGCGTTGCAAGTCGGGGCACAGCACCACGCCGATGCTGACGCTGCTTTGCACCGGCGTCGCATCCAGCGTGTAGGGCTCGCCCAGGTCGGCCAGCAGGCGGTGGGCGATGACCCCGACACGCTCGACATCGCTCACGCCGTCCAGCACGACAACGAACTCGTCGCCGCCCAGTCTGGCAGCCATCGGTGCGGCCGGTCCGACGGCCATGCTCGGGCCTGGTTCGACGCCCTGCTCCAGCCGCGCCACGGCATCACCAGGCCGTAGCGCGCGCACCAGGCGCTGCGCGATCTGGCGCAGCAACTCGTCACCGGCGGCATGGCCCAGGGTGTCGTTGATCTGCTTGAAGCGGTCGAAATCCATGAACAACACAGCAAAGCCGTAGCCAGAATTTCGACGCGCATGTTCGATGGCCTTCTGCAGCCGCTCCATCACCACGGCGCGGTTGGGCAGCAGCGTGAGCTCGTCGGTGCGCGCCGTGGCGCGCAGGCGTTCCTGCAGCGCCCGGCTTTCGGTAATGTCGCTGAAGCAGGCCAGCGCCGCGCTGACGTGCCCCGCGGCGTCGAGTTGCGGCTGCGTGTTGACGAGCAACCAGCGCAGTTCACCGTCGGGCAGGTGCACGCCCAGCGTCTCGTTGTGCAGCGCCACGCCGTTGGCCAGCGTGCGCATGGCCGGCAGGTCCTGCGTCGGGTAGGGGCTGCCGTCGGCGCGCAGCAGCCCCCAGCGACTGTCGATCACCGACATGCCCTGCATCTGGCTGATGCTCACACCCAGCATGCGCTCGGCCTCGCGGTTGGCCTCGACGACACTGCCGTCGTTGCCGTGCACCGTGACGCCCACCGGCAGCGCCGCCCACAGCGTGCCCAGCTTGGCCTGCTGCTGCACGCGCGCGGTGGTGTCGCTGCACACCCGCACGAAGCCGTTCAGCAGGCCTTGCTCGTCGCGCAGCGGGCGCAGATCGACGTCCAGCCAGAGGTCGCGGCCGTCGCGCGTGCGGTGCAGCCACTCCTGGCGCATTCCGTCGCCGGCCTGCATGGCCACCTGCACGCGCCGCAGCGCGCCCGCGTCGGCCTGCGGGCTGACGAGCAGTTCGCCCGGCAGGCGGCCTTGGGCGTCGACCAGCGGCCAGCCCGTGGCGCGTGTGAAAGCGCTGTTCACCCACGTGATGCGGTCTTGCGCATCGGTGATGAGCACCAGCGCCGTGGTGTGCTCGGCCACCAGCGCCAGGCGCTGCAGTTCAGCGGCTTGCTCGCGCAGGCGCTGACCATGGCGGCGCACGGCGCGCGCCGTGGGTTCCACCACCACCAGGCTCAGCAGTGCCAGCAGGGCCAGCATGCCGCCGACCCCCCATTGCACGTTGCGGGCCAGGTTTTCGGCGCGCAACTCCGCGGCACGACGCAACGCGTCGCTGAGCTGCTGCGCGGCCAGGGTGGCCGGGTCGGCAGCTGCATGCACCGCGGCCACCCGCTGGCGCAGGCCATCGGCACCGCCGATTTCCGCGCTCAGCAGCAACACGTTGGCGCGGTACCAGAGTTTTTCGCGCTCGGCCTGCCAACGCTCCAGCGGCGCGGCGGCGAGTTCACGTGTCTTCCCCGCGCGCTTCATCTGATCGTGCAGATGCTGCTCAAGCGCCAGCGCGTCTTCGGTGCTCTGGGCCAGCAGCGCCTGCAGGATGTCCATCTGGCGTTGGCGTTCGGCGTCGTCCTCGGCCAGGCCGATCATCGCGGCGACGCGACCCACCTGCTGCGAGAAGGTGCGCTGCAGCGCGGCGCGGTCGAGAATCTCCACGTCGGCGGCGCGCAAGGACTCGATGCGCAGCGCACCCAAACCCTGCAGCACCACAGCGACCGCCAGCACCGCGAACGCCACGTACATCGCCACCCGCACAGGGTTGTGCCCCGCACCGGCGTGAGCCCGTGCGTTGCCAGCGTCGGGCGCTGTGGAGTGACTGTTCGGTGCGGCGTTGGCTTCAGGCATGAGGGCTCCGGGCGCCGGCCAGCGGCTGAGAGCTCGGTGAGCGAGCCCGTCCCACCCTGCTTATCGGCAGCCCGGCTCGCCGATGTAGCGCCCGCCGGGCGGCTGGCTCGCGCCAGCCTGGACTACCGTGCGCTAGCCGGCTGCTGCTGCCTCGGCCGTCGCCTCTGCCGCCGTCATTGCCCTGCTGGCCTGCCGCGCGCACCCCCAGGCCGCCAGGCCGCACCCGGCTGCGGCCCAGAACACGGCCTGGAACCCGAGCACCGAGATGAGCCAGCCGCCACCCAGGCCACCGAGCACACCCGAGATGCCGTAACCCAGCATCGTGTACAGCGCCTGCCCGCGGCCGCGCAGCCGGCCCGGGAAGAGCCGGTGCACCAGCGCAATGCAGGCCGCGTGGTGGGCGGCAAAGGTGATGGCGTGCGTCAGCTGCGCCAGCAGCAGCACGGGCGCGAAGGCACCGCCGGCCGCAGTCGCCGCGAAGCGCAGCGTCGTCACCGCGGCCACCACTTCCAGCCAGCGGTTGGCCGACAAGCGGGGGAACCAGCGCCCCTGGAACCAGAAGAACACGATCTCCACCACCACGCTCACCGCCCACAACGCCCCCACCGCCCACTTGTCATAACCCAGCGACACGAGGTACAGCGAAAAGAAGGCGTAGAGGCTGGTGTGCGCCAGCACCGTGAAAAACGTCGACGCGAAGAACCAGGCCACCTCGGGCCGGCGCAAGACCGGAAAGACCGGCGGCAGCACCGGCGGCGCAGCCTCGTCGTGCAGGGCTGCGGTTTGCGTGGCCGGCAGGCGCAGCGCTGCACCCAGCAGAGCCAAGTTCATGCAGGCGACGAAAGCCGGGAAGATGGCGATGCCGGCCCATTCCAGCAGCGCGCCGAAACTCGTCACCGCGACGATGAAACCCACCGAGCCCCACATGCGCACGCGCCCGTAGCGCGCCGGGTCGATGCCCTGCGCGGTGCTGAGGTGCTGCGACAGCAGCGCTTCATACAGCGGCACGACACCGCTGTTGGCGAGGAACATCAACATCGTCACCACAGCCACCGGCAAAGCCGCCTCCACGCCCATGAGGCCCAAGGCGGCCAGCAAGGAGCCGAAGGCGGCGATGCGTATCAGCTCGGTGCGGCGCCCGCTGTGGTCGCCAGACCAACTCCATGCGTAGGGCGCGAACACCCGCGTCCACGACTGCAGCGCCGCGATGCCGCCGATGAGCAGTGTCGAGAAGCCGAGCGACTGGAACCACAGCGGCGCGTACGGGTTGAAAAGCCCGATGGCGGCGAAGTAGAAGAAGGACAGCGTGCCGAACTTGCTGAGCACTGAGCCGCCTGCCGGCGGCGGTGCGTCGGCAGGGGGTGCGGAAGCGCTCGTCAAGGCGCGCCGGCCGCCGCACTTGCCGCGATGGCTGGCACGGCCAGCACCACGTCGCCGTTCTGCGCCCGGTGGCGCAGCGCGTGGTCCATCACCACCAGGGCCAGCATGGCCTCGGCAATGGGCGTGGCGCGTATGCCCACGCAAGGGTCGTGGCGGCCGTGCGTTTCAACCACCGTCGGCTGGCCCTGGCGGTCGATGCTGGCCTTCGGCAAACGTATCGAGCTCGTCGGCTTGATGGCGATGCGCACCACCAGGTCTTGCCCGGTGCTGATGCCGCCCAGCACGCCGCCGGCGTGATTACTCTTGAAGCCTGCCGGACTGAGTTCATCACCGTGCTCGCTGCCGCGTTCCTGCACCGTGGCAAAGCCGCTGCCGATCTCGACGCCCTTCACCGCGTTGATGCCCATCATGGCGTAGGCAATGTCGGCATCCAGCTTGTCGAACAGCGGCGCACCCAGGCCCACCGGCATGCCGCTGGCACGCACCTCGATGCGCGCGCCGCAGCTGTCGCCGGCCTTGCGCAGCGCGTCCATGTGCGCTTCCAGCACGGGCACGATGACGGCGTTGGGCGCGAAGAAGGGGTTGTGCGGGATGTGCTCGGCGCTGTCGAAAGGAATCTCCAACTCGCCCAGCGCACTCATCCAGCCGAGGAAGGTGGTGCCGTGTTTTTCAAGCAGCCACTTCTTGGCCACGGCACCGGCCGCGACCATCGGCGCGGTGAGCCGCGCCGAAGAGCGCCCGCCGCCGCGCGGGTCGCGCAGGCCGTACTTGCGCCAGTAGGTGTAGTCGGCATGGCCAGGGCGGAAGGTGTCGAGGATGTTGCCGTAGTCCTTGCTGCGCTGGTCGGTGTTGCGGATGAGCAGGCAGATCGGCGTGCCGGTGGTGCGGCCCTCGTAGACGCCGGAGAGGATCTCCACCGCGTCGGGCTCGTTGCGCTGCGTCACATGGCGGCTTGTGCCGGGGCGGCGGCGGTCGAGATCAAGCTGGATGTCGGCCTCGGTCAAGCCCAGCCCGGGCGGGCAACCGTCGATGACGCAGCCGATGGCCGGGCCGTGGCTTTCACCGAAATTGGTGACGCGGAAAAGCTCGCCGAAGGTGCTGCCGGACATGCGCTGGGAAGGCCTGGAAGTGAGCCGGGCATTGTAGGGAGGCCCCTGCCCTTTCCAGCGATGCCGCAGTTCTCACTGGGTCGGGCATCAAGTTCCACCCCGAACCGTCGAAATCCTTGGCATCGGGGCCGGGCGGTGTGCTGCCTGGTATGTCATCCACCCAATTTCCGGCGCTGCCCCCCGATGCGCCACTCTCAAGGACTCATGATGAAATTGAAACTCGCTTCGCTGCTGGCCGTGGCCGCCCTCTCGGCGGGCTTCTTGGCGCCAGCCCATGCGGCTGTGACGCCCGACAAGCTCGACGGCGTGAAGCTCGTCAGCGCCGAACAAGCGCGTGACCTGCAGGCCAAGGGCGCCCCGTTGATCGACACCCGCGTTGCGGCCGAGTACGCCGAGAAGACCGTCAAGGGCGCCATCAGCATCACCTACCGCGAGAAGAGCGCCAAGGAAGCCGGCTTCGACCCCAAGCTGGACAGCTTCGACCTCAGCAAGCTGCCTGCGGACAAGACCGCCCCGGTGGTGATGTTCTGCAACGCCGGCGAATGCTGGCGCAGCTACAAGGCAGCGGCAGTGGCCCGTGACGCCGGCTACAAGCAGGTGCACTGGTTCCGCGGCGGCATGCCCGAGTGGAGCTCGAAGGGCCTGCCCACGCAGTGAGCCATTGAGGCAGTGCGGTCAACGGCGCCTGATGGCGCCTTTGCCGCGCAAGTTTGAAGCACCCGCCAGCTGTGCGCCCGCCCTCCCAGGAAGACGTCCATGATTCGCATGCTGACCACCATCCGCGCCCGGCTCATCGCCGTGGCCGTCGTTGCCATCGTCGGCGCACTGGCACTGACCGGTTTGAATGTCGTCGCGGGCCGCGCCAGCGGCCAGGCGCTGGAAAACATCTACGAAGAGAACCTGCGCGCACTGGTGCAGTTGCAGAAAGTCGACGTCACGCTGCGCGAGGTGCGCTTCCGCGTGGCCGGCGTGCTGCTCGAGACCCTGCCCGTACCGGGCTCCCTGAACCACGTGCGCGAAGCGCGCAAGGAAGTCAGCGACGCCTGGACACCGCTGCACGCGCAGCTGCTGCGCACGGCCGGCAGCGACGACATAGAGCTGGTCGAGGCGCTGGGGGGCAGCTACGCCGCCGTGGGCCAGGTGCTGGAGAAAATCGAGAAGGCCTATGCGGCCAAGGACAACGCCAAGCTCACCGAGGTTCTGGAAGAAGACTGGGCGGTGCTGACCAAGAGTTACATCAAGCCGCTGCAGGCCCTGATTCCGCTGCGCGAGGCGCAGGCCAAGACCACCTTCGACGCCGCCCTGGCGCGCAACCAGCGCTTGATGCTGGCCGCCGTCGCCGTGGCCGCCGTGTCCAGCCTGCTCATCGCGCTGGCCGGTGTGTGGGTGGGCCGTTCGATCACGCGTTCGCTGGCTCGCGCTGCCACCGCTGTGCGCGCCATTGCCGATGGTGACCTCAGCCAACAGATCGATGCCCGCGGTGGCGACGAGATTGCCCAGCTGCTGCAGCGCGTGGCCGAAATGCAGGCCGCGTTGCGCCAGGTGGTGGGCGAAGTGCGAGCCGGGGTCGACTCGGTCACCATGGCCAGCAGCGAAATCGCGCATGGCAACCAGGACCTCAGCGCGCGCACCGAACAGCAGGCCAGCCGGCTGCAGCAAGCGGCGGCCAGCATGGAGCAGATGACGACCAACATGCAGCACAGCGCCGACAGTGCCAACCAGGCCACGAACCTGGCAGCCTCGGCCTCGGCCGTGGCCGCGCGCGGCGGCCAGGTGGTGGGTGCGGTGGTCAGCACGATGCAGGGCATCAGCGACAGCAGCCGCCGCATCGTCGACATCATCGGTGTCATCGACGGCATCGCCTTCCAGACCAACATATTGGCGCTGAATGCCGCCGTGGAAGCAGCGCGGGCCGGCGAGCAGGGCCGCGGCTTTGCCGTCGTGGCCAGCGAGGTGCGCAGCCTGGCGCAGCGCAGCGCGCAGGCGGCCAAGGAGATCAAGGCGCTGATCGCGGCCAGCGTCGAGAAGGTCGACGGTGGCAGCCGCCTCGTACAACAAGCCGGCCAGACCATGGGCGAAATCGTCAGCCAGGTGAGTCAGGTGACCGAGCTCATCGGCCGCATCAGCTCGGCCGCAGCCGAGCAAAGCGGGGGCATCGGCAGCGTCAACCAGGCGGTGAGCGAGCTCGACGAGACGACACAGCAGAACGCGGCGCTGGTGGAAGAGTCAGCCGCTGCGGCCGAGAGCCTGAAGGAGCAGGCCAAGCGCCTGTCGCAGGCGGTGGCGGTGTTCAGGCTGGAAGCGCAGGCAGCCGGCTGAGTCTGGCTGGCGCGGGTGGTGTCGCGCTGCCCGTGATCCCGGGTAAGCGGCTCAGGCCGCGGGGCCGGCCGGCGCTTCTTTCTCGGGCCAGTCGCGGATGTAGGCCTTGAGCATGCGGTTCTCGAAGTCTTGCGCGTCGACCACGGTCTTGGCGACGTCGTAGAACGAGATCACACCCATCAGCGTGCGGCTCTCCAACACCGGCATGTAGCGCGCATGGCGCTGCAGCATCATGCGGCGCACTTCATCGACGCCGGTTTCCGGGGTGCAGGTCAGCGGCGCATCGTCCATCACGCTGCGCACGTGAACCTGCCCGATGCTGCCACCGCCTTTGACGACCGCGACGATGACCTCGCGGAAGGTGAGCATGCCCACCACGTCGCCGTGCTCCATCACGACCAAAGAGCCGATATCGAGTTCGGCCATGGTCTGCACGGCCTCGGCCAGCGTCTGGTCGGGCTGCACGGTGAAGAGCGTGTTGCCCTTGACGCGCAGGATGTCGGTGACTTTCATGGCAGGCTGGCACCCGGTTGGCGGGCCGCAGCGGCCCTTTGCATCAAACCAATATAGCCCACAATTCCGGCGCCGCCAGTGGCACCCGCCTCTGCCCGATCAGGCGCCCTGAACCCCTCCATCAAGGACTCCCATGCCCGGCTACGCAGACCCTGGTTTCGACACCCTGGCGCTGCACGCCGGGGCCGCGCCCGACCCCAGCACCGGCGCGCGCGCGGTGCCGCTGCACCTGAGCACGAGCTTCGTCTTCCAGAACAGCGAACACGCCGCGAGCCTGTTCAACCTGGAGCGCAGCGGGCATGTCTACAGCCGCATCAGCAACCCCACCAACGCGGTGCTGGAAGAACGCATCGCGGCGCTGGACGGTGGTGTGGGCGCCATTGCCACGGCCAGCGGGCAGGCCGCGCTGCATCTGGCCATCACCACGCTGGCCGGCTCGGGTTCGCACATCGTGGCCAGCTCGGCGCTGTACGGTGGCAGCCACAACCTGCTGCACTACACGCTGGCGCGCTTTGGCATCACCACCACCTTCGTGAAGCCGGCCGACATCGACGGCTGGCGCGCCGCCATCCGCCCCGAGACGAAGCTGCTGTTCGGCGAGACCCTCGGTAACCCGGGGCTCGACGTGCTGGACATTCCCACGGTGGGGGCCATTGCCCACGACGCCGGCGTACCGCTGCTGGTGGACAGCACCTTCACCACGCCCTGGCTGATGCAGCCTTTCACGCACGGTGCCGACCTCGTCTTCCACAGCGCCACCAAGTTCCTCTGCGGCCATGGCACGGTGGTGGGCGGCTTGCTGGTGGATGGCGGGCGTTTTCCGTGGCATGCGGCCGAGCGTTTTCCTGAGCTGAACCAGCCCTATGCGGGCTTTCACGGCATGGTGTTCAGCGAAGAAAGCACCGATGGCGCGTTCTTGCTGCGTGCACGCCGAGAAGGCCTGCGCGACTTCGGCGCCTGCATGAGCCCGCACACGGCCTGGCTCATCCTGCAGGGCATCGAAACGCTGCCGCTGCGCATGGCGCGGCATGTCGAGAACACGCGCAAGGTGGTGGCGTTTCTGGCTGCGCACCCGCTGGTGGCGAAGGTGGGCTACCCGGAGCTGCCCGGCCATCCCAGCCACGAGCTGGCGAAGCAACTGCTGCCGCGCGGCTGCGGCGCGGTGTTCAGCTTCGATCTGAAAGGCTCACGCGCGCAGGGCCGCGCCTTCCTCGAGGCGCTGAAGATCTTCAGCCACCTGGCGAACGTGGGCGACTGCCGCAGCCTCGTCATTCACCCGGCAAGCACCACGCACTTCCGCATGGACGACGCGGCGCTCGAAGCCGCGGGCATCACGGCCGGCACCATTCGGCTGAGCATCGGGCTGGAAGATGCCGACGACCTCATCGACGACCTGAAGCGCGCCTTCAAGGTCGCCGAGAAGGTGTCGGCATGAAGCTGAACGTCGACGGCCCGAATGGCGCGGTTTCGGCCTACGCCTACACCGGCGGCAAACCCTTCGACCCCACGCTGCCCTGCGTGGTGTTCGTGCACGGCGCACTGAACGACCACAGCGTGTTCACGCTCTTGGCGCGCTGGTTCGCGCACCACGGCCACAGCGTGTTGGCGGTGGACTTGCCGGGCCACATGCGCAGCGCCGGCCCGGCGCTTGCCTGTGTCGAAGACATGGCCAGCTGGCTGCTGGCGCTGATGAGTGCGGCCGACGTGCAGCAGGCCGCACTGGCCGGCCACAGCATGGGCTCGCTGGTGACGCTGGAAGCCGCGGCACGCGCGCCAGAACGTGCCACGCGGCTGGTGATGCTGGGCAGCTGCGTGCCGATGCCGGTGCCGCAGGCGCTGCTGGACCTGTCGCTCACGAACAGCGCGGCCGCCATCGACCGTGTGACGAGCTATTCCATTTCCACGCTGGCTTCCAAGCCCGGCTACCCCGGCCCCGGCATGTGGTTGCACGGCAGCAGCCGCGCCTTGATGCACCAGGTGCTGGCGGCGCAAGGCGATGCGCGGCTCTTCCACACCGACTTCTCGGCCTGCAACAACTACGTGACCGGTCTGGATGCCGCCGGCCGCGTGCGATGTCCTTCCGCGATGGTGCTGGGCCAGGCCGACCAGATGACGCAGCCGCGCGGCGCAAGAGAAGTGGCACAGCGCCTGAATGCGAAAGTACACACGCTGCCGGCCGGCCACGCACTGATGGCCGAGGCACCCGATGCGGTGCTGGCTGCGGTGCGCAGCGCGCTCGCTTAGCGCAGGGAAAGCCCAGGCATAGCGCTGGTTCGCTCTTGGTTCGCGCTGCCGCGCGTGCCGCGCCCCCTCAGCCGCCCAAGGCGTCGGCGAGCATCAGCTTCTCGAACGACGCACTGCGACGAAAGCCCGCCGCCGTGGCGCTGGGCGCCAGCAGCGTGCGGTTCATCAGCTCTGCCAACGGTGTGCGCGCGGGGTCGCACAGCAGCACATGGCGCGCACTGCCGCCTTCGTCCAGGCGCTGCACCCAGTCCATTTCTGTCAGCAGGTCCACCACCGGCTCGAGTTGCAGCGGGTCGGCTCGCAGCGCTTCGCCCAGCGCAGCCAG
>JBBSCV010000077.1:0-13016 GCA_038249925.1 Burkholderiales bacterium | reverse complement strand
CGCATCCCGATCGTGTATCGCAGCTCGTGCTGTACGGCGCCTTTACGCGCGGCCTCGTCGCGCGCAGCACCACACCCGAGCAGCAGGCTGAGGCCGAGACCCTCTTCCGGCTGATCGAGCAAGGCTGGAGCAAGGAAGATCCGACCTTCAGACAGTTCTTCGCCGCACAGTTTCTCCCCGACGGAGACCCCGCCCACCAGCGCGCCTTCAACGAACTGATGCGGCTTTCGTCGACTGCGCGCAACGCGGCTTCGCTGATGCGCGTCTGGTGTCAGGCGGACGTGCGCGAACTGGCGTTGCGCGTGCGCTGCCCGGCCCTCGTCGGGCACCCGCGCGGCGACCTGCGCGTGCCCTTCGAGGAGGGCCGTTCACTGGCCCGCCTGATCCCCGGCGCACGCTTCGTGCCCCTGGACACGCGCAACCACATCGTGCTGGACACCGACCCGGCCTGGGACATCTGGTGGTGCGAGTTCGAGACCTTCCTCTCGCCGCCCGCCGACGCACCCGGTCCGCAGCCCGCTTCGCCACCCGCGGCGCGGCCGACGCTGGCCGGCTTGACGCCTCGCGAGCACGAGGTGTTGGATCAGGTGGCGCGAGGCCTGGACAACCAGGCCATCGCCAAACGGCTCTCGATCAGCGAGAAGACAGTGCGCAACCAGGTCTCGCTGATCTTGAACAAGCTCGGCCTGCAGCGACGGTCGCAGGCCATCGTGCTGGCGCGGGAACGCGGTTTCGGCCTTTCGCCACCCTGACCCGAGCTGTCCCGGCGCCCCGCCACTTGTCCCCGGGGGTGGGACATCGAACCTGCTGTGCCGGCCTGCCTGACCGGGACAACAGCCTCATGACGGCGCGAGATCGCGTCCGCAGAATGCGGCAGCACGCGGTGCGGTGTTCTGCGCGATTTCGCAGCAGCCCGGTACCCGAGGAGCTCACCATGAAGCGCTCGATCCTGTGGCAGGCCCACCTGCTCTGTGCAGCCGGCGTCGCCGGCCTGGCCCTCGGGTGGGCACAGCCCGCCGTCGCAGACGACAGCTTTCCGAGCCGCACGGTCCGCATCGTCGTGCCGTTCCCACCCGGAACGGCGGCCGACGCGCTGCCACGTCTCGTTGCCCAGCGCCTGTCGGTGCGTTGGGGCCTGCCGGTCGTGATCGAGAACCGACCCGGCGCCGCCGGCAACATCGGAGCCGACGCGGTGGCCAAGTCGGCTCCTGATGGCTACACGCTGCTGGCGTCGCCGCCGCCGCCGATCGCCATCAACCAAAGCCTCTACCCGCGCCTGTCCTTCGACCCCAAGGCCTTCGTGCCTGTGACGATCATCGGCTCCGCGCCCAACGTGCTGGCGGTTCATCCGTCACTGCCGGTGCGCGATGTCGCCGAACTGGTCGCACTGGCGCGCAGCCGGCCCGGTGGCTTGAACTACGCCTCGTCGGGGAGCGGCGGCACGCCGCATCTGAGCATGGAGCAACTCAAGGCACTCAGCGGCGTGACCCTGGTCCACGTGCCGTACAAGGGCCTGGCTCCGGCCCTGATGGACCTGCTGGCCGCACGCGCCGACGCGATGTTCCTGAACGTCGGTGATGCGATCAAACATTCACGGGCTGGCACGCTGCGCATCATCGCCGTGGCCAGCGCGCGCCCCCTGCCGGATCTTCCCGGCGTGCCCACCGTGGCCGAGACCTACCCGGGTTTCGTCTCCACGACTTGGTACGCCTTCGTGGCGCCACAGGGCACACCGCCTGCGCTGGCGACCCATCTGTCGCGCGCGATAGCCGACGTGCTGCAGCAGCCGAACGTCGTGGCGCAGCTGCGCGAGATGTGGATCCAGCCGGCCGGCACGTCGCCTGCAGAGACCGCAGCGTTCATCCAGGGCGAGGTGGAGCGCTGGTCGCGCGTCATCACATCAGCGGGCGTGAAGCTCGACGAGTGACCCCGCCGCAAGCCTCGTGCACCCCCGCGTTCAAGGAGCTTGTCATGACCAGCACATTGCGTTTCAGCGCAACGGCTCAGCCCAAAGCAGTCCCGCTGACGTACTTCCTCGATGTCGACGCCGGCTGCCATGCCGCTGCCTGTGCCGATTTCCTCGCCAGGGCCGCTGCCGACTTCTCGGAGATGGTCGAGCATGCCATCGGCCTGATGCACCTTCAACCCGGCCAGAGCGCGCTGGATGTGGGCTGCGGCAGCGGCACCGCGCTGGCGCGGCTGGCGGCGGTGGTGGGCAGCAGCGGGCGCGTCGCTGGGGTCGACACGAGCCGGGCGCTGATCGACGAGGCGCGCCGACGGCTCCCACCCGGCCTGGTCACGCACCTGCAGCAGGGCTCTGCGGAGGCGCTGCCTTTTCCCGACGCCGATTTCGACGCCGTGCGTGCAGACCGGGTGCTGCTCTTCGTGCCCGACGCCGCGCGCGCGGTGCAAGAGATGGCGCGGGTCGTCAGACCGGGTGGCCGCGTGGTCGTTACGGAGACCGACTTCGGGGCCGGCGTGGTCGACGCCAGCGACCCGGCGACCACGCACACCGTGCTGGCCGAACTCTCGGCCCAGTTTCCCCACCCCTGGATCGGCCGCCAACTGAGGGCGTTGTTCCAGACCGCCGGCCTGGTGGAAGTCGAAGTCGGCCTGCAGTCGGTGGTCGGCATGAATCTGACCGAGTGGGATCGACGCTACGGCATCCAGGACCTGCTGCACGCGGCCGTGGCAGGCGGCCGTCTGAGCGCCGCACGCAGCGACGCCTGGTGGGACGACCTCGTCTTGCGCGATGCGGGCGGGCGCTTCCTCGCCTCCAGCACCTTCTTCACGGTCAGCGCCTGCAGGCGCCGTGCCGCAGTAGTGCGAGCACGCGCATGCGCCTGAAGTCGAGGCCGATGTCCAGTCAGCGCTGAGTCGCCACAGGCGCTGCGGAGGTCCTGGCCCTGCTCATCGACCAGAACAACGCCAGGTTAGGGTCGGCGGGCTTTGAACTTCTAGCGCCAGTTCGCGATTTCGGGAGTTTGCCGGTCACCACGATCTTGCTCCGGTCGCCAGTTGGCACCCGCGAACGACGGCTCGAGCAGGGGACCGAACGGGGAGTCATATGCGGTGTGTGGAACGTGGTGAGCGGCTCTCCAACAAGCCCCAGCGGAATAGCAAGACCTGCGGCGCCGCCCCGGGGGTCTGGCGCGGGCCTGGCCATCGCGCTGCATGCCGCTTGTCCCTGGGGGTGTGCCCCACCCGCTGCCAAGTCCTGGCTTGTGTTTGAATCCGCCCACGGGCCGCCGCGACGAAGCCCACAACCCGAAACAGTGTGCGCTACATGGGTCAAGTGACGTCTCTGTTGGCGGCAGTAGGACAAGGCCAGCAGGGCGCGCTGGGCGAGTTGTATTCGCTGCTGTATCCCGAGCTGCACCGTTTGGCGCATTCGCGCATGCGGCGCAGCGGCCAAATCACGCTGCTGGACACCACTTCGCTGCTGCACGAGTCTTTCCTGCGCTTCGAGAAGTCCGGGGCAGTGGCGCTGCTCGACCGCGACCGTTTCATGGCCTATGCAGCGCACGTGATGCGCTCGGTGGTGGTCGACAGCATCCGCGCCCGCCAGCGCGAATGCCATGGCAACAATGCCACGCATGTCGAGTTCGACGACGCCCAGCACAGCCCCGCAGCAAACTCGCTGCACGCAGAAATTTTGCGCGTGCACGAGTCGCTGGGCGAACTGGCATTGATCGACCCGCGGCTGGTGCAGGTGGTGGAGATGCGCTACTTCGCCGGCATGACCGAGCCCGAAATCGCCGCCGTGCTGGGCCTGACCGTGCGCACGGTGGCGCGCGACTGGGAGAAAGCGCGGCTCTACCTGCACACGCTGTTGCGCTGACGTCGCGGGGCCGCCGGTGATGCTGATTCCGCCGATCCTGACGTCCTCTGCGCTACCCCCCGCGACGCCAGCGGACTGGGCCGAAGTTTTCAAGCTGCTTGACGCGGCGCTGGAGCTTGAACCCGCTGAGCAAGCCGCCTGGATGGCTGGTTTGCCAGCCGCTCAGGCCCGCCTCGAGCCGCTGCTGCGCGATCTGTTGCGCACGCATGCCGACGAAAGCAGCGCGGGCTTTCTGCAACAGCCCGTGCCGCCCGGCGTGGGCATGCCGGCAGAGCCGGACGCGGCGCCTTCAGCATTGGCGTCAACGGCAGCCGCCACCGCGCGCATCGGCCCCTACCGTCTGCTGCGCGAAATCGGCCAGGGCGGCATGGCCAGCGTTTGGCTGGCCGAGCGCGCCGATGGTCTGCTCGACCGGCATGTGGCGCTGAAGCTGCCGCACAGCGGCTGGGGCACAGCGCGCTTTGCCGAGCAGATGGCGCGCGAAAGAAATATCCTGGCGGCGCTGGTGCACCCGCACATTGCCCGGCTGTACGACGCCGGGCTGGACACCGGCGGCCGGCCCTACCTGGCGCTGGAATACATAGACGGCCAGCCCATCAACGCCTACGCCGCCGCGCACAGCCTGCCGCTGCGGGCGCGGATGGAGCTGCTGTTGCAGGTGGCGCGCGCTGTCGCCTACGCCCACGTCCAGCGGGTGGTGCACCGCGACCTGAAGCCTTCCAACATCCTGGTCGATGCGCAGGGCCAGGCGCACTTGCTGGACTTCGGCATCGCCCGGTTGCTGTCACCTCTGGCGCTGGACGGGAATGACGACGCGAACAACGACGCGACGCTGACCCTGACGACCGGCCGGGCACTGACACCGGACTACGCATCGCCCGAACAGATCCGCGGTCACGCGGTCGGCATGGCCAGCGATGTCTACAGCCTGGGCGTTGTCGCGTACGAGCTGTTGGCCGGCGTGCGCCCCTACAGGCTGCCGGGCGGGCTGGGCGCGGTGGCGCTCGCTGCGGCGGTGGCAGCCGTGCAGGTGCCGCGGGCCAGCCAGGCGGCGGCACGCGACCCGGCACAGGCTGGCTCAAGTCAACCACTGGCCGGTGATGTCGATGCCATCCTGGGGCGCGCGCTGGCCAAAGACGCGGCCGAGCGCTACCCCAGTGTCGAGGCCTTTGCGCAGGATTTGCAGCGCCACTTGAACGGCGAACCGGTGTCGGCCCGGCCGCCCTCGCTGGCCTACCGTGGCCAGCGCTGGCTGTGCCACCACCGGCTTGAGGCGGCCATTGCCGCTGCGCTGCTGCTGGCGCTGCTGGGCGGCGCTTATGCGCAATTGCTAGTGCTTTTGGCCTTGGGTGCCGGCACGGCAGCGGCGCTGTGGCAGCGCCGGCAGGCCTTGCAGCAAAGCGAACGTGCACGCAGTGCACAAGCCCGGGCAGAACAGGTGAAGGACTTCATCGCCTCCATCTTCACGCAGGCCGTGCCGCGTGCCGGCGTCGGCGGTGCCGTCACCGCCGCCGACCTGTTGCGTGCGGCGGCCGCGCGCATCGACACCGATCTGGTGGGCGAGCCCGACGTGGCCGCTGAACTGAGTGCCTTGATCGGTGCCAGCTTCAACCAACTGGGCGAAACGCGGGCCGGTCTCGAAGCACTGCCCAAGGCGGTGCAGCGCTGCACCGACCGCTTCGGCAGCCAGCACCTGCTGACCCTGCAGGCTCGCTGGCGGCTGGTCGAGGCCGCCAACTCGCAAGGTGAGCTGAATGTGTCAGAGCCCTTGTTGCCGGCGCTTGTGGCCGACCTGCGGCTGGCCAGCGCGGCGCAAGGCAGGCCGGCAGCCGGGCCGCAGGACACGCGGGTGCGGGACCTGCTGGCCGAGGCCCTGATGTCCCAGGCCTTTGCGCTGACCAAACGCGGCAAGGCCGACGAGGCCTTCGCGGCGCTGCGCGAAGCGCTGGCCTTGTCCGAGGCCAGCCATGGCCCAGAAAGCGAAGCCACGCTGGGCGCGCGCGACGCGCTGTCGAACACGCTGCTTCACTTCGACCGTGCCGAAGACGCGCTGCGTGCCATCGAACCGGCGTTGGAGCCGGCGCGGCGCCTGTACGGTGCCTTGCGCCCGCACCAAGTGCTGTTGATGGTCGAGCGCAGCCAGGCCAGCGCCTTGGGCCGCGCCAACCGCCCGCGCGATGCCGCCGCCAGCATGCGCCAGGTGCTGGCCGACCAGCGCGCGCTGGACGCAGAAGAAACGGGCCGCGTGCGTGTGGCGCTGGCGATGCTGGCCAACGCGCTGCTCAACGGCGGCAACGCCGCGCAGGCGCAGCCCCTGGCCGAACAGGCTGCGGCGCTGCACGAGCGGCTGACCGGTGGCGCCAATCACGAGGGCCTGATCTTTGCCACGACGCGGGCCCACATCTGCCTGCTTCAAGGCGACGCCGAGGCCGCGCTGTTGCTGCTGGACGCCGCGGCGGCACTGACCGCGAAGATCGGTGACGGTGAGATGAGGCTGGCGCAGCGGGACGGCCTGCGCGTGCTGGCGCTGGCCACCAGCGGCCGCAGCGCGGCCGCGCTGCAGGCCGCCGAAGCGCTGTTGTTGCGGCGCGCCACGCTGATCCCAACGACGCTGGTGCGCTTGCAGCGTTCGCGTGCGTGGGCCTTGCGCCAGACCGGTGATCTGGCAGCAGCCCAGCATGCCGCGGCCGACGCCGTGGCGGTGGCAACCAGCCCAGCGTCGGGCGGCCGCTGCACTGGTTTGGAGCATGGCCTGGCATTGGCCGAAGCCGCGCGCTGCGCCCAAGCTGCCGGCGATACCGCGCAGGCCGTGCTGCACTTTCGTGCCGCGCTGGACGTGTGGGCGCGCACCCAGGTCGATGGCCCCGGGGTCGTGGGTCCAGTGCAGGCCGAGTTGGCAGCCCTGGGTGCTTGAAGCGCAGCTGAAGCGCTCCTGAAGCGCGGCCGAAGCACGTGTCGGGGGCGCGGTGCCACCACGTTCTTCCTGCAGCAACTCGATACACCTGAATGGGGGCCGATGTCATGACCGGCCGCGCGGTGACGTTTCAACCAACGAGACGGCAATGCAGGTGATCTGTGCACATCCACCGTGCCCTGGTCGGCCGTCCGACGTTGTTCATCCACCCAGAGAGAGGCTGTCATGAAGACTCTGTTCCCAGCCCTTGCTTTGACGACGTTGGCTTCGCTTGCAGGGTTCGCACCCCAGGCCTCCGCCGTCACGCCAGTGTTCAACAACCTGCAGCCGGTAAGGGCCAGCGTGACCTTGGGCAACCACGGACCCGGCGAGCCGTACACGTTCTCGAACCTGAACTACTGCGTTGCTTCATACAACAACGAGGGCAAGTTCATTTTTTCTGACACCGGCGGCATCAACGCGATGCCCGACTGCCTACGGTTGCGGGATGGCGGCTTGGGCGGGCCGCGATCACCCTGGCGCGGCACACCCCCGTAGCGACGTTCAGCGATGACCGCCACTGTCTGCTTTAACCACACCAGGAACGCAACCATGCCTTCGACCCCGCAAGCCCGGCCCACACCCGGCCCCGACGCACCACAGCCGCACCGGCGCGGCCGATCCACTTTGCAAGGCATGGCGCTGGCCGCGTCGTTGCTGCTGCCGATGTGGACTGCGACCGCCGTGGCGCCGGCCGCGGCCGCTGAAGTGGGCGTTGGCGTGCGGACGTCGGCGATCGACGCACCCGGCGGCTTCAACGCCGTGATCAACGAAACCAGTGCCCAGGCCGGCCCGGTCTACGGCACCTTGCCGGTGCTGTCGTTCACGCGCGCGGCCAACGCCGGCATCGTCAATGCAGTGTCGTTCGCACAGGCCAACGCCTACACCGGGCAAATCGGCGGCAGCCTGTTCGTCGACGTCGGTGACAGCGTCGAGCGCCCCGGCCGCGGCGGTTCGGCCACGGCCGCGGCCACGATGACTGGCAGCATCACCATGACCGGTTCGGGCGCACCGGGGTTGGCGACGTTCTCGGGCATTGTTGAAGGCGCCTACAACTTCGGCACCGCCGCCCAGCGCTTTCGCAACACCCTATCGATCGAAGCCGACGGCATCATCGGCGACCGCTTTCAAGCGCTCCCCTTGGTCAACTTCGACCCTTTCACCGGCGCCGGCTTGTTCGCTTTTCCATTGACCTGGACCGTGGCTGTGCAGCCGGGGCAGGTGTTGCAGATGTCGTTCTATCTGCGGGCGTTCGCATCCGGCACGCTGGGTACCACGTCGCTCGACTTCTCCAACACTTTCAAGCTGACGTCGATTACGCTGCCCTCCGGCTACGACTTCACGCCCGACGCTGGCGGCTTCTTGTCGCAATGGGTTGCGACTCCCATCCCCGAGCCCAGCAGCGCAGTACTGCTCGCCGCCGGTATCGCAGCACTCGCGTGGCGTTTGCGCGAAATCAATCGTCGGCGCTAAAGCGGCTCAGCGGCCAACCCAGGAAAGTGTTCGATGCATGCAAGCAACGAAGGCGGTTCCAACGCGCCGTGTGCGCGCCACGCCGTGGGTGCTTGCCGCCGCGCAGCCTGCCTCGCCTCAAGCATCGGCCACCCGATTCAAGCCGATTCAGAAGCTTTCAGACATCTTTCAGCCGCCGTGCATGGCGTCGGCAGATCTCCCCAAAGAAACTGACGCTTGCCGTCCAGGGCTCAAGCGCTCCACCGTTGTTTGCTTTGCGGGGGCCGGGCCAAAGAAACCTCCTGCCCACACTCATCTAAATAGGAACGCAGCATGAAAACAGCAAGCAAGATTTCAGCATCGATCGCCCGCTTGGCGGTTCTCGCGGGCGTGACCGCCGCGATGATGATGCCGGTCCACGCGGACGTGCTGGTCTCCAACACGGCCCAGCCGCTTCGCGGGACCACGGTGATCTCGGCAAGTCCGTTGGATCAATTCGCAGCGCAGTCGTTTTCGACCGACGCCAACGCCTATCAACTCAACTCGATTGACCTCGTTCTCGGCAACCAGACCGCGGACTCCCTGCCCTTTGCCACCTTGCACGCGGATGTCGCCGGCAGCGTTGGCGGCGTGTTGACGAGCTTTGGTGTGAGCGGCATCGGCAGTGGCACACCCAGCCTCGTGATGTTGATGGCTATGGGCTCACCGCTGACCCTGGCACCGAGCACAACGTACTGGATCGTGCTGGGTGAGGCCGGCACCGGCAGCTTCGGCTTCTCGTACGCGCAAGGCAACTCGCAAGTGGGGCCGGGTTCGCTGGGCGCCTACCGCTACTCTGTAGATGCAGGCCTGACCTGGGGTAGCGCGGGTACCGATGACCCCCACCTCCTCGGCGTCAACGTCACCCCAGTGCCCGAGCCCTCGACCTACGCCCTCATGTTGATGGGACTGCTCGGTATCGGTATTGGGGGTCGGGCCTACAGGCAGCCGCGTGCGCCCCAGGCCGACGACTTTCGTCGTCCGCGCCGCGAATGGACCTAAGTCAACAAGGCCGCAATGCCACGTTGGAAAAGTGGGTCAGCAACCCACCAGGGGAGTGGTTCATGCCAAACCAGCTTCATATCACCGGCGTGGTTGTCGATCACTGCCGTGCCCGCGCCACGTACCGGGCGGCGGCTGCCGCCGGTCAAGGAGAGCTTCTGTGAAATCCAGTCAAGCCTTCCATCTTCCCGTGCAACTCGGGCTCGCCTGCTTCACGGCCTGCGCACTGGCGCCGGCCACCGCCGCGCCGTCGCTGACGGCCTATGCGGGCAGCGTCGGGGGCTCGGGCATAGGCACGGTGCCGGGCGGCTGCGGCTCGTCGCCCAGCCCCATCTTCAGCTTCTTCAATTTCAACTTCAATCTGCCCCCCGAAGGCATAGGCCCCTGCGGCTACAGCGGTGATGTCATCCAAAGCACCGCCACCACCGGGCCCGTGGCTTTGAGCTACACCTTGCCGCCGGTGTCCTTGGGCCCGCAACCCGGCGTCGGCACCTTCACCGGCAGCGGGCAGTCTGTTGCCAACTACACCGGTCTGGGCGCCAGTGCACACGCCTTCATTGGCACGGGGCGGCCAAGCAACAACACGATGTTCCAGTCGGTCGGCGCCGCCACGTTTTCAGACAGCCTGACCGTCACCAGCCCCTTGGTCGCCAACTTGAGCGCCGGCTTCGTGCGCTACCAGTTCAGCGCCGACGGCAGCTTGCAAGCCCTGGGCGTTCCAGAGGCCTTTTTCTTCGGCGAAACCTATGTGACGCTGGACATGCAGCACCAGGGCGGGCCGGTCTTTCAGGTGCTGAACGCCACGGTGCGCCGCGGTGGTATCGGCACCATTTCCAACGGGCCACCGCCGGCAGGCTGGGTGACCAGCACCGGCAGCCTGAGTGGCGGCAGCAATTTCTTGTCGTTGGAATTCCCGATCAACTGGGGGCAGGCCTGGGACTTCAAGCTCGGCTTGATGGCCTTTGCTTATGGCACGGCCGACACCAACTTCCTCAGCACCGCCAGGCTCACCGGGCTGCTGGCGTTTGATGCCAACCGTCAGCCCATCACCGATTTCAGCTTGCACGCCACCTCGGGCACCGACTACCTGGCCGCCCCGATACCCGAACCCACGACCAAGGCGATGTTCTTGATGGGGCTGGCCGGCCTGGCGTGGCTGACGAAGTTGAACCAGCGCCGCCGCCAGCACGTGGGGTGGCCTTCACAGGAGCTTCACCATGAGCATTGAATTCCAGATCCGTAGCGAAGCGGTCACCGCCCTGGTTTCGCACAGCGTGCGCGGCCAACTGCGCACGGCTTGCCTGCCGGCCTTTGCGGGCTATTCCGTCGACCACATCGATGTCGTGCCGGGCGGTGCCACGGTGGGCATGTTCAGCTCACAGAACCTGACGCCCACAGTGCGCGTGGCGCTGGATGTGTTCATCGTCTCGGACATCGCGCTGTTTGCCAAGCCCAACGACACACCCGACGGTGCTTTGAAGCCCGCTGGCCGCGTCACACCGTCGTGGCAGGTCAGCGCCGAGCTGAAGCCACCCACGGTGGTGCAGGGCGTGACGACGCGCGCGGTGGTGCTGCGTTTTGTGCCCGAAGCGGTGGACCTCGGTGCGCTGAAGAACGTGCCGGGCATCAACGCACCCGACATCGAGCAGCGCTTGCTGGCCTTGATGCCCACGCTGCAGATGGACCTGACACCGCTGCTGTCGCGCCTGGGCCTGCCGGCGCCGAACACGGCCGACGTGGTGGTGATCGAAGGCGTGCTCGCGCTGCGCCTGGACGCCACGCAGGCCGCGCATGCCCACCTGGCGCCCGGGCTGGACTGGGGCGCTTATGTCAGCGGCCCGACGGTTGAGCGCATCTTGCTCGACCGCCTGGTTCCCATCGTCAAACGTTTCTTGCCTCAGGCGGATATCTCTGCGCGCTACGAGGCGGTGGCCGGCGTGCCCCGGGTGGTGGCCGAGGTGAGCATGACGGTCGAGTCAGACCTGATCCCCAAGCAATGGCGTGCGGCGGCAAATGTCGGCGCGGGTTTGTCGCTGGTGCAACCTGCGCCCGTGCTGCGCGCCTCGGTCGATTGGTCATTCCACATCTTTGCCGACCTCGTGCCGGGCCTTCTGGAAGGGCTGGCCGAGTCGGTGACGGAATTGATAGTCGACGGGTTCATGGACCCGGCCTTGTTCGGCGCCACGCGTACAGGCGACCGCGCCTTTTTCTTCGATCTGCCTTTGCCTGCGCTGGCGGTGTCGGGCGCACAGCTGCGCTTTGACGCTTTGGTGGCCACGGCAGACGGCATGACGCTGGGCGGCGCAATACGGATTGCCACCCTGGCCGAGCGGGCCTTCAGCCTGCGGGTGCGCAAGCTGGGCCTGCCGCTGCGCATTCAGCTGTGCTCCGAACTCGCACGCGTTGGCAGCGGCGCACCGTCGCGCGCGCCGCGATCGATCTACAACACCGACACCTACGGCTCCATCAGCATCACCGGTTGCGGCGTGTTGTGTTCGATCACCTACCGCTCGCCGCCTGAGCCTGCATCGGCAGTCCGTGGGCGTTTGTCGGGGGCACTGCTGGGCGTGCCGCTGGAAGAGGCAGTACTGAGCATGCGCATTCCTTACTTCATCGCGCAGCAATTGAACGGCCCGCTGACGCTGGTGGTGCGCACACCGCGCGGCGTGCGCTGTGTCGACCTGGGCCGCGCGCCGGCCGTGCAGACTGATGCCAACGGCGTGTTTCAGGATCAGAGCGGACGCTACGACTGGTACTTCGACGACTGCTTCTACGTAGTGCCGCGCAGCGGTGCCGGCGCCGTCGCAGGCATGACGCCCGATGACTTCAAGACGCGCCCCATCGAAGAGCCCGGCTGGGCGGTGATGGTCTCGCAGGTTGCCGGCTTGGTGGTGCAGTTGGTCACCGTGCAGGGCTTGCAAGCGGGTGAGCTGCTGCGCTACCGCTCGGCCACGCACGCCATCGACGTGATCGCCGACGCGGCGGGGCGGGCCGTGTTGCCCGCGATGTTGCCGCTGGCGCCCGGTGTCGCACCCGCCTTGTTGGTCAGGGCCAATGGGCAGTCCGTTGCGGGGATGGTGCAGGTTGAGTCTGCGGTGTTCGAGCGCGTGCTCAGCTTGCCTGGAAGACTGCATCCCGGGCTGTCGCTCACCGCCGGCGGCAAGCTGCGTGTGGCAACACGTTCGCGGCAGGCGTTTCAGCTGCACACCGTGTCGCCGCTGGGCCTGAGCACGGTTCGCGCGGTGGACGGGGCAGAGCTGGCCTTGAACCCGCAGCCTTTGCCGCCGGCCTCGGCGCCCGGCAACAGCCTGGCTGCGCTGAACCCGCAACCACTGCCGCCGGTGGAAACGCCTGAACGGGTGCGTGCCTGGGGCGAGCGCTTTGGCCTGCGCGGCTTGGCACAAGTGTTTGCCGTGCCGGGCCATGCCAGCGCGCACGTGGCCGTAGCCGTGATGGACAACGGGTCGAAGCTGATGCTGGACCTGCAGCAAGCCGGCTGCGTGCGCGTGGCCGGCACCTTCGCCGGGCCGATCGGCGCCTTCGATGTGGCGGGCTCTTGGGCGGTGGCCGATGCGGGCAGGCAGGTCGCTGTCTTCAGGCGTTTGACGGCCGCGCCAATGGCTTGCTGCGGCAGCGAGGCGCCTCGCACGGCGGCTGCGTCAGCCGACGCGAGCCCCACCGCGCTGTGACCAGGGTTCAAGCCATGCGCATTCATGCTGATGCTTGGTT
>JBBSCV010000076.1:0-13022 GCA_038249925.1 Burkholderiales bacterium | reverse complement strand
GTTCATCGTGCCGCCGACCTGTCGGTCACGATCTTGGGCGTGATGAAAATCAGCAATTCGGTCTTGCGGGTGCTGCGTACACGGTTCTGGAACAGGAGGCCGAGGTAGGGAATGTCACCCAGCAGCGGCACCTTGTTGACTTCGGTCTGCTCGTCCTGCGTGAAGATGCCGCCGATGACCACGGTGCCGCCGTTTTCCACCAGCACTTGAGTCTTCACCTGCTTGGTGTTGATGGCTGGGCCGGCGGCGGTCAGTGCACCGCGGCTGTCCTTGTTGACTTCCAGGTCCAGGATCACATTGCCCTCGGGCGTGATCTGCGGCGTGACCTCCAGGCTCAGGCTGGCCTTCTTGAACGACACCGAGGTGGCGCCGCTGGATGTGGCTTGCTGGTAAGGAATTTCCTCACCCTGCTCGATGCGCGCCTTGGTCTGGTCGGCGGTGATGACACGCGGGCTGGAAACGATGTTGCCCCTGCCTTCCGATTCCAGTGCCGACAGTTCCAGGTTCAGGAAACGGTTGGCCGTGGCACCGAAGAGAGAGAGCGCGAAGGTCGCCGCCGACGAGCCGCCAAAGGCCGACGTGTTGGCCGGCAAGTTGATGAAAGCGGAATCGTTGAAGGCCGGTGCCGCTGCGCCCTGGCCGGTTTGGCTGCCGATGGCGGCGTAGTTGTTGCCGATGGTGATACGGTTGTCGCCGGCCACGCTGTAGCCTGGAATGCCACCCCGCACGCCGCGCAGGTCGTTGCCGCCCAGCTTGATACCCAGTGCACGACCGAAGCTGTCGTCGGCTTCCACGATGCGGGCCTCGATCAACACCTGACGCACCGGAATGTCGATCTTGGTGATGAGTGCCTGAATCTCTTCCAGCTTGGTCGGAATGTCGTTGACGAAGAGTTGGTTGGTACGCGCCTCGAAAATCACGCTGCCGCGCGGCGACATGATGCGAGTGGCCTGGTTGCCAGCGCCGCCGCCACCCGCAGTCGACTGCCCGGTCAGCCCCTTGGCCACTTCTTCGGCCTTGGTGTAATTCAGCTGGAAGGACTGGGTGCGCAACGGCTCCAGTTCCGCCACCTTCTTCTTGGCTTCGAGGTCGACCTGCTCTTTGGCTGCCAATTCGTCTTTCGGTGCAATCCACAGCACGTTGCCGTTCTTGCGCACGCCCAGACCCTTGCTCTGCAGGATGATGTCCAGCGCCTGGTCCCAAGGCACGTCCTTCAGGCGCAGCGTCACGGTGCCGGTGACGGTGTCGCTGGTGACGACGTTGAAGTTGGTGAAGTCGGCGATGACCTGCAGCAAGGCGCGAACTTCGATGTTCTGGAAGTTCAGGCTCAGCTTTTCGCCCTGGAAGCCCGGGCCCTGCGTCAGCTTGTTGGGGTCGACCTTGACCGGCCGAACTTCCAGCACGAACTGGTTGTCGCTCTGGTAAGCGCTGTGCTCCCACGAACCCGTGGGCTCCACGACCATGCGCACACGGTCGCCCGACTGGAAGGTGGACACAGTGCGCACCGGCGTGCCGAAGTCCGTCACATCGAGCCGGCGACGCAGCGTGTCGGGCAGGCTCGAGCGCAGGAATTCCACCACCAGGGTCTGGCCCTGTTGCCGAATGTCCACGCCCACCTGGTTGCTGGGCAGATTGACGATGACGCGGCCCGCGCCGTCCTGGCCACGGCGGAAGTCGATGTCTCGCAACGGCAGCGAAGCCGTGTTCTGCGGCGCGGCAAACGTCACTGCCTGGTCGGCAGACGTCATGCCTGCCGGCCCTGCTGTGCCGACCACGGCAGGGCCTGTGGTGTCCAGAATCAGCAACAGCACCTTGCCCTGCACTTGGGCACGGTAGCCCGAGGCCTGCTTCAGGTTCAGCACCAGCCGCGTGCGGTCACCCGCCTGAGCCACGTTCGCAGAACGCAGGTTGCCCTGGTTGATGTCGATGCTGCTGCGGCCGAGGCCGTTGCTGACGCCCGGCAGGTCGATGGCGATGCGCGGCGGCGCCTGTATCGAGAAGCCATTGGGCACCGCGCTCAGGGCTTCGCTGAGCTCGATGCGTACCACCTCCGTGCCGGCTTGCTGGCTGCTGGTGATGGACTGGATCGTGTTCTGCGCCCACGAAGACAGCGGCGCAAACAAGGCGCTGGCGGCAGACAAAGCAGCAAGGGCGGCTCGCCAATGCGACATGGTGCATCTCTCCTGAAAGGTCTTCATCGCGCCCTTTCCTGCAGCTGCAGGGTGGCGGGTCGCTCGATCATTTCGCCGGCGGCATCCATGACCAGTTCTCGCAGCACGATTTCGGTTTCGGCAATCTTCGTGATCAGGCCGTAGTTCTGGCCCAGGTGATCACCCGTCTTGACCTGGTAGAGCAGGTTGTCCACGCGCAGAAGCGCGAAGGGCTGCCCCTGTTTGTTCACGCTGCCCACCATCGACATGCTGTCCAGTGGATAGGATTCCAGTGGTTCCTTGCGACGGTTCATCTCGGCCGCCATCAGGGAATTCGGCTGCCGCGACTCTTGCTTGAGGGCTACCGAGAGTTTTTGTGTGCTGAACGGTTCGACGGCCTGCGCCACCGAGTAAGGCTCGGGGTCGAATTTCTTCGGCGCTTGCAGCGGTTGCACGTCGGGCTTGGCCTCGCGCCGCTGCTGCTCCATCCAGGCGCGCAGCTCATCCTGGTCGGAGGTGCAGCCGGCCAGCGCGCACAGGCCGAGCAAGCCTGCAACGATGCGCAAGGTGTTACTCATTTGGCGGCTCCCGGGCGCGGTGCCGCGCCCTTGCGCTGTTCTGCGATCTCTGTCGCGTCGAGATAGCGGTACGTGCGCGCAGTCGCTTCCATCGCCAGGTTGCCGCTGGCATCACGCGCGCCGACGGGCGTGATGCTCATGTTTTGCAGCGTGACGATGCGCGACAGATTGGCCACGTCGGCCGCGAAAGAGCCGACATCGTGGTAACGCCCGGTCACACGTATGGCAATCGGCAATTCGGCGTAGTAGTCCTTGATCTGCATCTGCCCCGGGCGGAACAACTCGAACTGCAAACCGCGACCGAGACCGGCCTGGTTGATGTCCGACAACAGTGCGTCCATCTCGGCTTTGCCCGGCAACTGCTTCTCGAGCTGCGTCACATACTCCTGCACCTGCAGCTTCTGCTTGCGAAACTCGCTGAGGTTCACGGCTTGCCCCAGGCGGTCTTTGTAGGTGACCTTGAGCTGAGGCTCCTTGCCGCGCAGTGCCTCGAGGTCTTCGGTAGAACTGGACAACAGCGCAAACCAGCCGGCCACCACCACGCCAGCGCAAGCAGCCAGCCAGGTGGCGATCTTGGGTAGCGGCGGCCACTGGCCAGGCTCTTTCGAGTTGAGGTTGCGAAACTGTGACGCGGCCTGGTCGACAAAGCCGGTGACATCGAAATTCATGGTGGAGGGTCTGGCCATCTGTGACCTCAACTGGCTTTGGCAGGAGCCGGCGCGGGGGCTGGCGTCGCGCCGGCAGCTACCGGCGCCGACTGCTGGCGCTTGATGGTGACGCGCATCGAGAAGTCGAAGAGGCGGCGCTGATCGCGAGTGCCGGCGGCCACGTTCGAGGCTCGAATTTCAACGAGATCGGGCTTTTCGAGCCACGTCGAGTTGTAGAGCGCATTGCGAAGGAACTCGGACACGCGCTCGTTGGTCTGCGCGATGCCGGTGATGGCGATGACCTGTCCCGTCTGACGAATGCTCGTGAGGAACACGCCTTCGGGCGTCTGTCGCACCAGCTCGTTGAGCAGATAGACCGGCACATTGCGGTCGTTCTGCAGGTCTTCCACCGCCTTCTTGCGGGCATTCAAGGCGTCGATCTCGGCACGCAAAGTCGCGATGTCCTTGATCTGGGTGTCGAGCCGGCTGATTTCGGCTTGCAGGAACGCGTTGCGCGATTCCTGGTCGGCGGTCATCTGGCCAAGCACGGTGAACCAGAGGCCCACGATGGCCAGGCCCGCCACCGCGCTGGCTGCCAGGCCGGCGAAATAGGCACGCTTGCGTTGGAGCCGCTTTTCTTCGCGGTGCGGCAGCAGGTTGATCAAGATCACTGGAGGAACCTCCGCATCGCCAGGCCGCAGGCGGTCAGGTACGAAGGTGCCTCGCGGCGCACCCGGCTTTCGCGCACTGACGAGCCCAGCTGCATCTGATCAAACGGGTTCACGATGTTCGAAGCGAAGCCTGTCAGGTCAGTCACCCGGTCCTTCAGGCCCGGCAACGTGGCCGTGCCGCCTGCCAGCATCACGTAGTGCACCTTGTGGTGCGGCGTGCTGGTGAAGAAGTACTGCAGCGCGCGGCCGATCTCTTGCGACAGGCTGTCGACGAACGGCGAAAGGATCACGCTTTCATAGTCTTCCGGCAAATCGCCGCTGAGCTTCTTCGCTTCGGCTTCTTCAAAGCTGAAACCGTATTGGCGGCTGATCAGTTGCGTGAGCTGCGACCCGCCGAAGGCCTGATCGCGGTCGTAGAGCATCTCGTCATCGCGCAGCACCTTCAGGCTGGTGGTGTCGGCGCCAATCTCGAACAGCGCCACCAGGGCATCGCGGCCCTCGTTGGGCAGCGCTGCGACGACGCGACCCATGGCCAGACGCGAGGCATGAGATTCGATGTCCAGCACCGCCGGCTTCAGGCCCGCAGCTTCTGCCAAACCCTGGCGGTCTTGCACGCGGTCACGGCGCGAGGCGGCGATGAGTACCTCGACGTCGCCTGCAGAAGTGGGGCTGGGGCCGACGACGCAAAAGTCCAGGCTGACCTCGTCCAGCGAGAACGGGATGTACTGGTTGGCCTCGCTCTCGACCTGAATTTCCATCTCTTCTTCGCGCAGGCCGGCAGGCAGCATGATCTTCTTGGTGATCACGGCCGATTGCGGCATGGCCATCACGACCTGCTTGGTTTTGGTGCCGCTCTTCTGCACCACACGCTTCACGGCGGCAGCGACCTCGTCGAACTTCTCGATCTGACCGTCGGTAATCCAACCCTTTTCGAAAGGTTCGGAGGCGAAACGCTCGAGCACGTAGTCGCCGTTGGCGGTCTGGTCCAGCTCCACCAGCTTGACGCTGGAAGAGCTGATATCCAGCCCGATCATGGGCGGGTGTTTACGGCCCAGCAATGTGTCCAGAAAACCCAAGTCTCACACTCCCCAGCCACTTGGCCTTCGATCTTCAAGAACCCGAAATGAGCCCCAGGCTTGTTAAGAAGTTACTTCAATGCTAGCAGTAAAGCCCTTGTGACCCAAAGAAAAAACCTCTCGCGTAAGCCGTCGCCCGTTGCCATTCCGTGACGCACGAACCGCAGTTGAAACAACCCGCAAGTCGAGCTCAAGCAACCCTTCAGCCTGCCGCTTCTTGAGCTGTGGACAATGTCACAGAACGCTGCCGATTCGTCCTTCGCAGCCCTGCCGCGCCTGCCAAATCGGCCTGCCTATAATCTTTCGGCCCGGCTCTCGGGTTCTTTATGTCTTCCTCAGACGCCCCACGTGATCCTGCAACACCTTCAGCCCGTGGCGCGCCTCTGCCGGCCTGGATGAGTGGCGTCTTGCGCGCCTTGGCATGGTGCTTCGGCGTCGTTCTGGCGGGTGCTGTCGCCTTGCTGCTGGTGGTGGGCGTGGCACTTGCGGTGGCGTACCCGAACCTGCCTCAGATCAGCAGCCTGGCCGACTACCGGCCCAAGCTGCCCCTGCGCGTGTTCTCGTCAGACGGCCTCTTGTTAGCCGAGTTTGGCGAAGAAAGACGCAACTTTCAGCCCATTGCGCAGATTCCGCAGGTGATGAAGGACGCCGTGCTGGCGGCCGAGGATGCGCGTTTCTACCAACACGGCGGCGTCGACTACAAAGGCATTGCCCGTGCCGCATTGGAAAATTTGCGCGACGCGCGCAGCCAGGGGGCCAGCACCATCACGATGCAGGTGGCCCGGAATTTCTATCTTTCGACAGAAAAGACATTCACACGCAAAATTTACGAAGTTCTTTTGGCGCTGAAGATCGAGAGGCTGCTCAACAAGGATCAGATTCTCGAGCTCTACATGAACCAGATCTTTCTGGGGCAGCGAGCCAACGGGTTTGCGGCGGCTTCCGAGATCTATTTCGACAAGAAGCTGAAGGACGTTTCCGTGGCCGAAGCCGCGATGCTCGCTGGCTTGCCGAAGGCACCTTCGGCCTACAACCCGGTGTCGAACCCCAGGCGGGCCACGCTGCGGCAGCGCTACATCATCAACCGCATGTTCGAGAACGGTTTCATCACCGAAGCTCAGCACGAAGAAGCGCTGGCCGAGCAGCTGCGCTACCGCACTCAGCGCGACAGTTCCCTGCATGCCGAATACCTGGCCGAGACTGCACGCCAGCTGGTTTTCGCGCAGTACGGTGAAGACGCCTACACGCGCGGCTTGAACATCTACCTCACGGTGAATGCGGTGGACCAGGTGGTGGCCTACCGCGCGTTGCGCCGCGGCTTGATGGAATTCGAGTTGCGCCAGGTCTACCGCGGCCCCGAGGCTTACGTCACCCTGCCGGCAGATGCTGCCCTGCTCGACGCCCGGGTTGCCGAGGCCTTGTCAGACCACCCCGACAACGACGACCTTCTCGCGGCTGTGGTGCTGGAGGCTTCACCGCGCAAGGTGGTCGTGATGCTGCAGTCGGGAGACACGCTCACCATCGTCGGCGATGGCCTGAAGCCCGTGACCTCGGGTTTGTCTGACAAGGCCGGGCCGCAAAAGCAAATCCGGCGCGGCGCGGTGGTGCGAGCCTACAAGAACACGGCTTTCAACAAGGGCGAGTGGTCGCTTACTCAAGTTCCCGAAGTAGAAGGTGCCTTCGTGGCTGTGGATCCGCGCACGGGGGCCTTGCGCGCCATGGTGGGTGGTTTCGATTTTGGTGGCGGCAAGTTCAACCACGTCACGCAGGCCTGGCGCCAGCCGGGTTCCAGCTTCAAGCCTTTCATCTACTCGGCGGCGCTGGAAAAGGGCTTCACGCCCGCCACGGTGGTCAACGACGCGCCGCTGTTTTTCGACGCTGGCGCGACAGGCAGCCAACCCTGGGAGCCCAAAAACTACGACGGCAAGTTCGACGGCCCGATGCCGCTGCAGACTGCTTTGGCCAAGTCCAAGAACATGGTCTCGATTCGCGTGCTGCAGGGCACGGGAACGGCCTTCGCGCAGCAGTGGATCGAGCACTTCGGGTTCGAGGCAAGCAAGCACCCGGCGTATCTGACGATGGCTCTGGGCGCTGGCTCGGTGACGCCGCTGCAGATGGCCAGCGCCTACAGCGTGTTTGCCAACGGTGGTTTCGCTTTGCAGCCCCAGTTGATAGAGAAGGTGGTCGACCAGAAGGGCAAAGTGCTGATGGAGACCCGCCCGCCGGTGCTCGACGAGAGCCTGCGCACGCTGCCGGCACGCAACGCCTTCGTGATGGGCACGCTGTTGCAGGAGATCACGCGTTCGGGCACCGCAGCGCGCGCCCAGGCCACGCTGAAGCGGCCTGACGTTTACGGCAAGACCGGCACCACCAACGATTCCATGGATGCGTGGTTCGCCGGCTTCCACCCCACCCTGACAGCGGTGGTGTGGATAGGCTACGACACGCCTCGCAAGCTGGGCGACCGCGAAACCGGCGGCGGCCTGGCCTTGCCGGTGTGGATCGAGTTCATGCAGCATGCGCTGCGCAACGTGCCGGTGGAAGAGCTGGCGCCGCCCGAGGGCGTGCTGAACATCGGAACCTACTGGGTCTTCGAAGAATTCGCGGGCAAGGCCGGCATCACGAGTGTGGGTCTGGATGACAAGATTCCACAGCCGCCCAGCACCGAAGAGCGCAGCAGCATCCTCGACCTCTTCAAGCGCTAGAAGCCCAGCGCCTGGTTACCCTGCAGGCTGGCGTGCTCGGAGAGCACGGCGATGAACTCGCTGCCGTCGCGGGTGTCGCACCAGCGCCCATGCGACCAGCGGTAGTGAAACCCTCCACCGCGCGCTGCCAGCCAAACCTCGTGCAGGGGCGGCTGGGTGTTGATGATGATCTTGCTGCCGTTGGGAAACGAAAGCTCCAGCAGACCACCGGTGCGGTGGGTGTCGATGTCGATCACGTCGTCCTGCAACCAGCGGTCTGCCACGGCTTCGATGCGTGCCAGCAGCGCGCTGGTTTCGCGCTGGTAGTCGGCGTCGCTCAGCGCCGTGCCATCAGGAACCGAACTCATAGAATGATTTTCATGTGCAAAGACCTCGTGAACAGTTTAGCGGCAGCCCGCGCCACCCCCTGGGCGATGTGGGCAGGCTTGCTGGTGTTGGCGGCTCTGAGCGGCTGCGGGCAGAAGGGCGCGCTGTACATGCAACCGATGCCCGCTGCGCCAGCCGCTCCGGCTGCTGCAGCTTCAGCACCCGCCCGATGAAGCTGCCGGGCGCTCCCTTCCTGTTGCGAGAAAGCGGCGAACTGCGTCTTGAAGGCCACTCGCTGGCCGCGCTGGCCGAGCGCTTCGGCACACCGCTCTTCGTCTATTCGCGCAACGCCATGCTGACTGCCTTCCAGGCTTATGAGCGCGCGCTGCAACGCCGTCGTCATCTGGTCTGCTATGCGATGAAGGCCAATTCCAGCCTGGCGGTGCTCCAGACGTTTGCACAGGCCGGTGCCGGTTTCGACATCGTGTCTGGCGGTGAACTGGCACGTGTGCTGGCCGCAGGCGGCGAGGCCAGCCGTGTCGTGTTTTCGGGCGTCGGCAAGACTCGCGCCGAAATGCGCCAGGCGTTGCAGGCCGGTGTGCGCTGCTTCAATGTCGAGAGCCTGTCCGAGCTGGACACGTTGAACGAGGAAGCCTTGGCGGCGGGCTCGCGCGCGCCGGTCAGCCTGCGTGTGAACCCTGATGTCGACGCCGGCACGCACCCGTACATCAGCACGGGCTTGAAGGGCAACAAGTTCGGCATCGCCCATGCCCAGGCACTGTCCGCCTACCGCCATGCGGCTTCGTTGCCTGGGTTGCACGTGGTGGGCATCGATTGCCACATCGGTTCACAGATCACGCAGCTGGCGCCCTACCTCGATGCGCTCGACCGCATGCTCGACCTGGTCGAGGCGGTGGAGGCGGTGGGCATTCCCATCCATCATGTCGATGTCGGCGGCGGTCTGGGCATTACCTACACCGACGAAACGCCGCCCGATGCCGGGGCCCTCGTGCGCGCGCTGCTGCAACGGCTGGACGAGCGCGGCCACGGCCAGCGTGAGGTACTGTTCGAGCCTGGGCGTTCACTGGTGGGCAATGCAGGGGTGCTGCTGACCGAGGTGCTGGTGCTCAAGCCCGGCCTCACCGACGAAGGCGGCAAGAATTTCTGCATCGTCGATGCCGCGATGAACGACCTCGTGCGGCCCGCGATGTACGAGGCCTACATGGCCATCGAGCCCTGCGTCGAGCGCGACGCGCCTGCGCTGCGCTGGGACGTGGTGGGCCCTGTGTGCGAATCGGGCGACTGGCTGGGCCGCGACCGTGCTCTTGCAGTGGCCCCGGGCGACAAGCTGGCGGTGCTGTCGGCCGGCGCCTATGGCATGGCCATGGCCAGCAACTACAACAGCCGGCCCCGTGCTGCCGAGGTGATGGTGGAAGGCCCGCGCGTGCACCTCATCCGCCAGCGCGAGGAGCCGCGTGCGCTCTTTGCAGGCGAGCGCCTGTTGTAGCCACTGCCCTTCAGATCTTCAGATCCGGCCTTCCTGCACGGCATGGCAGGCCACCTCGGTGCCCTGGAAGCGCGTCAGTACCGGCCTCTCGCTGCTGCAACGAGCATTCGCATGCGGGCAGCGCGGATGAAAGGCGCAGCCGCTCGGCGGGTTCAGCGGGTTGGGCACTTCACCTTGCACCGGGGTGCGCGAACGCCCGGTCATGTGGATGTCGGGAATGGCATCCAGCAACATGCGCGTGTACGGGTGGCGCGGGCGGCTGAAGAGTTCGGCCTTGGGTGCCACTTCCACGAGCCGGCCCAGGTACATCACGCCGACACGGTCGGCCACGTGGCGCACCACGGCCAGGTTGTGGCTGATGAAGAGGTAGGTCAGGCCCTGAGTGCGCTGCAGGTCCTTCATGATGTTCAGCACCTGGGCCTGAACGCTGACGTCCAGCGCCGAGGTGGGCTCGTCGCAGACCAGGAACTCGGGCTGCGTGGCCAATGCCCGGGCGATGCTGATGCGCTGACGCTGGCCGCCGCTGAACTGGTGCGGGAACTTGTCGCAGTCGGCTGCGGCCAGGCCCACCTGCAGCAGCAACTCGCTCACGCGCGCGCGCAGGGCCTCTGCGCCCGGCACGAGGCCGTGTTCACGCAGCGGCTCGCCGATGATGTCCAGCACCTTCCAGCGTGGGTTCAGGCTCGCATAGGGGTCCTGAAAGATCATCTGCATGCGCCGCCGCAGCGTGCGCAGTTCGGCCGCGTTGCGGCCGGCGTGGGTGGCCTGGCCATCGAACTGCACGTCGCCGCGTGTCGGCGCATAAAGGCCCACCAACAGCCGCGCCACGGTGCTCTTGCCGCAGCCCGATTCACCCACCAGCGCCAGCGTGGTGCCCTTGTCGATGCTGAAGCTCACGCCGTCGACGGCGTGCACGAAGAGCTTGGGCTTGCGCTCGATGACGCGGTTCAGCCAGGGCGCCGAGACGTCGAAGGTCTTGGCCAGGTCGCGCACTTCCACGAGTGCGGTCATATTGGTCTTGCTCCGTCGTTGACCAGCCAGCAGGCGGCGCGCGTGGCGCCGGCGTCCTGCAGTTCTGGGCGTTCTTCGCGGCAGCGTGCCATCACCTGCGGGCAGCGCGGGTTGAAGGCGCAGCCGCGCGGGATGTTGTTCAGTCGCGGCATCGAACCGTCGATCTGCAGCAGTCGTTCGCGGTCTTCGTCCATCGCCGGTATCGAGCCCATCAGCCCGCTGGTGTAGGGGTGGCTCGGGCGGTGGATGACATCGCCCACGGGCCCGATCTCGGCCACACGCCCGGCGTAGAGCACGGCCACGCGGTCGCAGGTTTCTGCGATGACGCCCATGTCGTGCGTGACCAGCATCACCGCCGCGCCGTGGTCTTTGCACAGGCGCTTGAGCAGCGAGATGATCTGCGCCTGGATGGAGACGTCCAGGGCCGTGGTCGGCTCATCCGCCACGATGAGCTTGGGCTCGGCGGCCAGCGCCAGCGCGATGACCACCCGTTGGCGCATGCCGCCGCTGAACTGGTGCGGGTACTGGTCAATGCGCTGCTCGGCCGCCGGGATGCCGGTTTCCTGCAGCAGCCTGATGGCGCGCTGGCGCGCTTCTTCGGCGCTGACGGGCAGGTGCGTCAGGATCGTCTCGGTCAGCTGGCGCCCGATGGTGTACAGCGGGTTCAGCGAGGTCAGCGGGTCTTGGAAGATGGCGCCGATCTGCCGGCCGCGAATCTTGCGCATCTCTTCATAGGGCAGGTTGTCGATGCGACGGCCGCCCAGCAAAATCTCGCCGCCGGCGATGCGACCGGGTGGTTCCAGCAGCCCGATGATGGCGGCGCCGGTGAGCGATTTGCCGGCGCCGGATTCGCCCACCACGCCCAGAATTTCGCCCGGCGCGATTTCGAAGTTGATGTCGTCCAGCGCCAGCAGCGTGCCGCGGCGCGTGGGGAATTCGACGCGAAGGTGTTTCACCTCCAGCAAGGGGGCAACCATCAGCGCAGCCTCGGGTTCAGCGCGTCGCGCAGCCAGTCGCCGAGCAGGTTCACGCTCAGCGCGATCAGCACCAGCATCACGCCCGGGAAGATGGTGATCCACCATTCACCAGAAAAGAGAAAGTCGTTGCCGATGCGTATCAGCGTGCCCAGCGAGGGGCTGGTGGGCGGCACGCCCACGCCCAGGAACGACAGCGTCGCCTCGGTGAGGATGGCCGCCGCCACCTGAATGGTGGCCAGCACCAGCACCGGGCCCAGCACGTTGGGCAGCACGTGCTTGAACATGATGCGCAGTGGCGCAACGCCGATGACGCGCGCGGCCTGCACGTATTCCTTGTTGCGTTCCACCAGCGTGCTGCCGCGCACCGTGCGTGCGTACTGCACCCAGCCCGTCAGCGCGATGGCCAGCACCAGCACGCCCAGCGCCAACGTGTCCTGCGCGTTGGGAAACATCGCGCGGCCGACGCCGTTGATCAGCAACGCCACCAGGATGGACGGGAAGCTCAGCATCACGTCGCAGACACGCATGATGAAGGCGTCGACCTTGCCGCCGGCGAAGCCCGAGAGCAGACCCAGGCCGACGCCGACCAGCACCGACAGCAGCACAGAGGCCAGGCCCACGGCCAGCGACAGGCGTGCGCCATAGAACAGCGCAGAGAGCAGGTCGCGGCCCTGGTCGTCGGTGCCGAGCAGGAAGCGCTTGTCACCGCCCTCCATCCAGGCCGGTGGCAGGCGCGCGTCGGACAGGTTCAGCGTTGCGAGGTCGAAGGGGTTGTGCGGAGATACCCAGGGCGCAAAGAGCGAAACGAAGATGCACAAAAACGCGATGAAGCCCGCCAGCATGGCCATCGGCGAGGTGATGAAGCTGTGCCAGATATCGCTGTCGCGCCAGCGTGCAAGCCAGCTGGGGGGGGCGATGGGGGAGGGGGTACTCATAAGGAAAGGATGCAGGCCTCAGTGACCCGCAGTCGATTTCTCGATGCGCAGGCGCGGGTCGACCAGGAAATAGAGCAGGTCGACGACGAGGTTGACGATGACGAAGATCAGCGCAATCAGGCAAAGGTAGGCCGCCATCACCGGGATATCGGCGAACTGCACCGCCTGAATGAACAGGAAGCCCATGCCGGGCCACTGGAAGACCGTCTCGGTGATGATGGCAAAGGCAATCAAACTGCCGAGTTGCAGGCCGGTGATGGTGATCACCGGCACCAGGGTGTTCTTCAGTGCGTGGCCGAAGTAGACGGCGCGGTTGCTCAAGCCCCGCGCGCGGGCGAACTTCACATAATCGGTGCGCAGCACTTCCAGCATCTCGGCGCGCACCAGCCGCATGATCAACGCGAGCTGAAAGACGCTCAGCGTGATGGCAGGCAGGATGATGTGCGCCCAGCCGTCCAC
>JBBSCV010000075.1:0-13042 GCA_038249925.1 Burkholderiales bacterium | reverse complement strand
GCGGTGCTGCGCCACATCCGCACCGGCGGCTACACCTACACGCTGGAGCCCGGGACTTACGAAGACAACGCCATCGACGAGTTCTGGCTCGACCGCAAACTCGGCTTTTGCGAACACTTCGCGAGCGCCTTTGTGGTGGTGATGCGCGCGCTGGACGTGCCGGCGCGCATCGTCACGGGCTACCAGGGCACCGATGCCGGGACGCAGGACGGCTGGTACATCGTGCGCCAGCGCAACGCCCACGCCTGGGCCGAGATCTGGGTGGAAGGCCAGGGCTGGCAACGTGTGGACCCCACCACCGCCGTCGCCCCTGACCGTGTGCAGCGCGGCCGCAGCCTGGCGCCGGCCCCCGGCTTCATGGCCGGCGCGGTGAATGCGCTCGACCCCGCATTGGCCACACGCCTGCGTTTTGCCTGGGAGCGCGTGAACAACCGCTGGAACCAGTGGGTGCTGAACTACAGCCGCAGCCAGCAGTTCGACCTGCTGCGCGCGCTGGGCTTCGGCAGCCCGAGCTGGGAAGACCTGGCGCAGGTGCTGGGCCTGCTGTTGGGTGGCAGCGCATTGGGGGGCGCCCTGTGGGCTTGGTGGGACCGCCGCCGCCAGGACCCGTGGCTTCGCATGCAGCGCCGTGTGCAGCAGCGCCTGCAGGCGCTGGGCGTGGACGTGCAGGCCCACCACGGCCCGCGCGAACGCGCGGCACGCCTGCGCTCGGCCCTGGGTGAAGCCGGTGCATCGGCCGCCGCGTTGCTCGACGCCCTGGACCGTGAACGCTACGCGCGCAGTGGGCGCACCGCACCGCCCGGCCGAAGTTGGTGGCGCAGCTTTGACACCGCGCTGCCGCGGCGTTTGAAGGCCGCGCGGTGAAAACCTCGCGTCCACTTTCGGTGCTGCGTCGCGGGCTGCTGGGCACCGCCGCGCTGCTGATGCTCGGCCTGGGCGCGGGCATCGGCGTGGTCACGAACGCCAGCGCAGCCGACAAGCCGCCGCGGAAGAAGCCCGCGCCGAAAAAGCCTGCGCGGCCCAAACGCGCACCGCCGGCCGCAGCCGGCCCCAGCTACGCCGGCCACGCCGAGGCGCTGGCCTTCGCCGACAGCCTGGCCGCCGAGCGCGGCCTCGACGCCGCATGGCTGCGCGCCCAGCTGGCGCAAGCACGGCGCGTGGAAACCGTGCGCCGCCTGGTGATGCCACCACCGGCCGGCACCGCCAAGAACTGGGCCGCGTACCGCGCAAGGTTTGTCGAGCCGAAGCGCATCGATGCGGGGCTTGTCTTCTGGCAACAAAGTGCGCGCTGGCTGGCGCAGGCCGAGGCGCGCTGGGGCGTGCCACCGGAAATCATCGTGGCCATCGTCGGCGTGGAGACCTTCTACGGCCGCATCACCGGCAACTTCCGCCTCATCGATGCGCTGTCCACGCTGGCCTTCGACTTCCCGCCCGGCCGGCGCGACCGCAGCGAGTTCTTCCGCAGCGAACTCGCCGAATTCTTTGTGCTTTGCGCACGCGAAGGCGCCGACCCGCAGCAGCTGAAAGGCAGCTTTGCCGGCGCCATGGGCCTGCCGCAATTCATGCCCGGCAGCGTGAACCGGTTTGCGGTGGACTTCGACGAAGACGAGCACATCGACCTCGTGGCCAACGTCGCCGACGTCGTCGGCAGCGTGGCCCACTTCCTGGCCGCGCACGGCTGGCAGCGCGACCTTCCCACGCACTTCGACGTGGCGGTGCCCGTGGACACCCGCGACCGCGCGGTGCTGCTGGCGCCCGACATCCTGCCCAGCTTCACGCCCGCGCAGTTCGTCACCTACGGCGCGGTGCTGCCCGAGGCCGCGCGCAGCCACGAAGGCCTGCTGGCGCTGGTGGAACTGCAGAACGGCGACCTCGCGGCCAGCTACGTGGCCGGCACGGCCAACTTCTACGTCATTACTCGCTACAACTGGAGCAGCTACTACGCGATGGCAGTGATCGACCTCGCCGCTGCGCTGCGGCGGGCCCGCGGGCCTGGCTGAGGCGCGCCCTACTTCGCCGAGCCGGCGGCGCCCTTCTCTGCGTTCGAACCGGCGCGGCCGGCCAGGTCGAGCAGGAAAGCGAACTCGCGCGCCAGCTCGTTCAGGATCTCGAAGCGCCCCGAAGCACCACCGTGGCCGGCCTTCATGTTCACCGCCAGCAGCAAGGGGTTGCTGTCGGTCCTCTTCGCGCGCATGCGGGCCACGTACTTGGCCGGCTCGTAGTACTGCACCTGTGAATCCCACAGCCCCGTGGTCACCAGCATCGCCGGGTAGGCCTTGGCCTCGATGTTGTCGTAGGGTGAATAGCTCAGCATGTAGTCGTAGGCCGCCTTTTCGCGCGGGTCGCCCCACTGCTGCCATTCGTTGACGGTGAGCGGAATGCTCTCGTCCAGCATCGTCGTCACCACGTCGACGAAAGGCACGTCCAGCACCATGCCCTTGTAGAGCTGCGGCGCCTGGTTGACCACCGCGCCCATCAGCAGGCCGCCGGCCGAGCCGCCGTTGGCGAAGACCTGGTCGGGTGCGCCCCAGCCGGCCTTCAGCAGCGCCTGCGTGGCATCGATGAAGTCGTTGAAGCTGTTCTTCTTGTTCATCATGCGGCCGTCTTCGTACCAGCCTTCACCCAGCTCGGCGCCGCCGCGCACATGCGCGATGGCCACGACAAAGCCGCGGTCCATCAGGCTCGGCCGGTTCGATGAAAACACCGGGTCGGACGAGATGCCGTAGCTGCCGTAGCCGACGACGAAGAGCGGCGCCTTGCCGTCGGCGCTGGCGCGGTCTTTGCGCCAGGCCAGCGTCACGGGGATGCGCTTGCCGTCGCGCGCCGGTGCCCACAGGCGTTCGGTCGTGTAGAGCGCGGCGTCATAGCCCGGCACTTCGCGCACCTTGCGCAGCACAGGCTTGCCGCTGGCCAGGTGCAGGTCCCACGTGGCCGCAGGCTGCACCATCGACGTGACGTTGTAGCGCAGGTGCGCTGCGGCCGCGTCGCGGTGGTCACCCAGCGCCACCACCGTGCCGGGCGGCAGTGCCAAAGCCCTGGCCGCACCACCGCGGCCGAGCACACGCACGCGGCTGTCGGCGTCCACGCGTTCCTGCACGGCGATGCCGCGCGTGGTCAGCACGAAGGCTTCCAGCGTGGCCTGCTCGCGCGCCGGCACCAGGGTGCGCCACAGGCTGCGCACATCGGGCGCGTTCTCGGGCGCGCTCACGAGCTTGAAGTTCAGCGCGTCTTCGTTGGTGCGTATCACCCAGCGGCCGTTCAGGTGGTCGGCCGTGTGGCGCACCTTGTCGCGCCGCTTCAGCACCACCCGGGCGGCTGTGGTGGGCTTGTCGGCCGGCACCACCAGGGTCTCAGCGGTCTCGGTGCCGCGCGCCATGATCTGCACATAGCGCCCCGAGGCGGTGCGCGCCACTTCGACGAACAGCGTCTTGTCGGCTTCCTCGTAGACCTTGACATCGGCCTCGGCGGCGGTGCCCAGCAGATGGCGGTAGACCGGGCCGCTCTGCAGCGTCACCGGGTCTTGCAGGATGTAGAAGAGCGTGCGGTTGTCGTTGGCCCAGGCCATTTCTTCCAACACGCCGGGCACGCTGTCGGCGTAGATCTCGCCTGTCACCAGATTCTTGAAACGCAGCGTGTGGATGCGGCGGCCGACGGTGTCTTCGGTCCAGGCCAGCAGTTTGCCGTCGGGGCTGACGGCGGTGGAGCCCACCTTGAAGTAGGCCTTGCCTGCGGCCAGCGCCGGCTGGTCCAGCAGCAGTTCGGGCTTGGCCTTGGGGTCTGGGCGTTCGGGCGTGCCGCGCTGGCGCAGCAGACGCGGGTACTCGTCGCCGGCCTTGAATTCGCGCCAGTACCACCATCCGCGGTCGTAGACCGCCGGCGTGCTGTCGTCTTCCTTGATGCGGCTGCGCATCTCGGCCACCAGCTGCTGCCGCAGGCCGGCCAGCGGCGCCAGCATGGCGTCGGTGTAGGCGTTTTCGGCTTCGAGGTATTGGATGACCTCGGGCCGCTTGGTCTCGGGGTCGTCGTCTCGCAGCCAGTAGTACTCGTCGGCGCGGTCGCCATGGGCGCTCTTCACGACATGGGGCACTTGCGCGGCGACAGGGGGTGTGGCGATGACAGTGGACATCTGGGCGAAGGCCAGCAGCGGCCCCATGAGCAAAGAGGAAACGATGGGCAGCGCGGTGGGCTTCATGTCGGATCAGAGCTTGCGCGGGTCGCGGAAATCGGCCGGCCTGAGGTCGTCGATGGTGAGCGTCAGTTCCACCTCCACCTCGGCAGGCACGGGCTGGCCGTTGATGCGCTGCGGCGCGAACTCCCAGCCCTGCAACGAAGCCACCGCCCAGCGGCGCAGCGCGGCGTAGTTGCCGTCGGCCGACAGCACCTTGGGGTTGGGGCATCTGCCGTCGGCGCCGACAGTGCACTGCACGCGCACGCGAAGCGGCGTGTCTGCCGGCACACCGCCGGGCTGCGAAGCGGCATAGCGCCGCAGCGGCCTGGGCTCGATCTGCATGCCCGTCATGCGCACCGTGCCGCCGCTCTCGGCCGGTGTGACGAGGTACTGCACGCGCACGCCGGTCTCGAAAGTGGCGGGCTGGCCGGCGCTGTCCAGCACGGGTGGAATGCGCGCGCTGGCAAGCTGCTTCCTGACGCGCTCGACAAAGGCCGCGGGCTGCGCGGCTGCGTCGGCCACTTGCAGCGTTTGCAGGCGGCCGTCGGGGCCGAAGGTGGCGTCGGACCAGACCTCGACGGTGTAGGGCTGGTCAGGCGGCTTGGGCGGGTTCGCCTGGGCGTGGGCAGGGGCGTGCAGCAAGCCCGCCAACAAGGCGCAGGACAACAGCAGATGGCGACGGTTCAGCATGGCCGGATTTTGGCAGCAGCCCGCGCCGGCCCCTGGCTGCCTCGATCAAGCCGCCATCGGCACCAGGAAGTCGCGGCTGATGCCCACGCCGATGTCGTTCACGCGGTCCAGGAACTGCGTCAGGTAGGCGTGCAGGCCGGTGGCCAGAATCTCGTCGATGCCCACGTACTTCAGGTCGGCGCGCAGGCGGCCGGCACGGCGCAAGGTTTCGCTGCTCTGCTGGTTGGCCACCATCTCGAGGTTGCTCACCAGGTCGTTCAGGCAGGCGGCCAGCGAACGCGGCATGTCGGGCCGCAGGATCAGCAGCTCGGCCACCCGGTCCGGGCGGATGACGTTGCGGTAGACCTTGCGGTAGATCTCGAAGCCGGAGACCGAGCGCAAGATCGCGCTCCAGTGGTAGAAATCCACTTCCTGCGGCTGCGCCCCTTGAGCCGTCACCTTGACCGGGCCGAAATAGTCGCCACCCGCCAGCGCCTGGAACTTGACGTCGAGCAGGCGCGCGGTGTTGTCGGCGCGTTCCAGGAAAGTGCCGATGCGCAGGAAGTGCAGCGCCTCGTCCTGCAGCATGGTGCCCACCGTGACGCCGCGGCTCAGGTGGCTGCGGAACTTCACCCATTCGAAGAGGCTGCTCGGGTCGCGCTCGAAGGCCGGGTCCTTCAGCACGCGCATGAATTCCAGCCAGGTCTGGTTCTGCGTTTCCCACACCTCGGTGGTGAGCGCGCCGCGCACGGCACGTGCGTTTTCGCGCGCCGCCTGCACACAGCTGACGAGGCTGCTCGGGTTGGTCTCGTCGCGCACCATGAAGTCCATGACGTTGCGCGCCGTCACCTGCTCGTACTTCTTCGAGAAGCTCCCGGTCAGTTCGCTGATGGACAGCAAACCGCGCCAGCCTTCTTCTTCGGCGTCGTCGTCGTGCTGCGGCAGCAGGCCGGTCTGGTAGTTCACGTCCAGCATGCGCGCGGTGTTCTCGGCGCGCTCCATGTAGCGCGCCATCCAGAACAGGTGGTCGGCAGTTCTAGAAAGCATCATCGGTCTCCTCGATGCAAAACCCAAGCTTCCCGCCGCGGAACCGGCTCTGCCGGGCCGCTGGCGGACGGCCCCCTCGGGGGGGTAGCGAGCGATAGCGAGCTTGGGGGCCTCATGTTTCCAGAACCCAGGTGTCTTTCGTGCCGCCGCCCTGCGAAGAATTCACCACCAGCGAGCCTTCCTTCAACGCCACACGGGTCAGGCCGCCGGGCACGGTCTGAACGTGCTTGCCGCTGCTCAGCACATAGGGCCGCAGGTCGATGTGGCGCGGCGCGATGCCGCTTTCCACGAAGGTGGGGCAGCTGCTCAGGCTCAGCGTGGGTTGGGCGATGTAGTTCGCGGGGTTGGCCTTCACCACGGCCTTGAACGCTTCGACCTCGGCCTTGGTGGCCGCCGGCCCGACCAGCATGCCGTAGCCGCCGGCGCCATGCACTTCCTTCACCACCAGTTCGTGCATGTGGGCCAGCACATAGGCCAGGTCGTTCTTGTCGCGACACACCCATGTCGGCACGTTGCTGAGGATGGGCTTCTCGCCGAGGTAGAACTCGATCATCTTCGGCACGTAGGGATAGATGCTCTTGTCGTCTGCAATGCCGGTGCCCACGGCATTGCTCAGCGTGATGTTGCCGGCGCGGTAGACATCCAGCAGCCCGGCACAACCCAGCGTGCTGTCTGCGCGGAAGACGCCGGGGTCGAGGAAGTCGTCGTCGACGCGGCGGTAGATCACATCCACGCGCTGCGGGCCCTGCGTGGTGCGCATGTAGACGAAGCCGTCCTTGACGAAGAGGTCCTGGCCCTCGACCAGCGCCACGCCCATCTGCTGCGCCAGGAAGGTGTGTTCGAAGTAGGCGCTGTTGTACATGCCGGGGGTCAGCACCACCACGGTGGGCTCGCTCACGCCGACCGGGGCCACGGCACACAGCGTTTCCAGCAGCAGGTCGGGGTAGTGGGCGACTGGCGCGATGCGGTGCATCGCAAACAGCTCGGGAAAGAGCCGCATCATCATCTTGCGGTTTTCCAGCATGTAGCTCACGCCGCTGGGCACGCGCAGGTTGTCCTCCAGCACGTAGTACTTGCCGCTGCCATCGGCCGAATTTTCCAAGTTCGAGGCGCGCACGATGTCGATGCCCGAGATGTGCGAATAGACGCCGCCGGGCACGTTCACGCCCATCATTTCAGAACGGAACTGCGCGTTCTGCAGCACCTGATCGGCGGGCACGATGCCGGCCTTCAAAATTTCCTGGTCGTGATAGACGTCGTGGATGAAACGGTTCAGCGCCGTCACGCGCTGCGCGAGCCCGGCCTCCATCACCACCCACTCGGCCTGCGGGATGACGCGGGGGATGAGGTCGAAGGGAATCAGGCGCTCGGTGCCCGAACCGCCTTCGTCCTTCGCGCCATAGACGGCAAAGGTGATGCCGACGCGGCGGAAGATCATCTCGGCCTCGCTGCGGCGGGCCTGCATCAGTTCAGGCGGCTGCTGCTCCAGCCAGCGCTGGTAGACCTGGTATTGCTCGCGCACCTGCCGCTCGGCGGTGTGCATCTCGTCAAAGGCCGACTTCATGGTGTTCGGGTCTCCATCAGGGCTTGTCAAGCAAGTGTCGTTCCGGCTCTGCGCGTTCAGGGTCCAGCACGCGTGTGGTGACGCCCACACGCAGCGTGTGGCGGCCGCCGCCACCACGTATGACACCACGCAGCGGCGTCACGTCGCCGAAGTCGCGGCCAACCGCCACGCGCACATGGCCGGTGCCGGGAATGAGGTCGTTGGTCGGGTCCATGTCCAGCCAGTCGCCGGGCACGCCCGGTGTGCCGGGACACCACACCTGCACCCAGGCGTGCGAGGCGTCGGCGCCCTGCATCGCGCGGCCGGCGCCCGGGGCGCCGGCCGGTGCGTGTGTCAGCAAGTAGCCGCTGACGTAGCGGATCGGCAGGCCCAGGGCGCGCACAGCGCCCGCCATCAGGTGGGCAAAGTCCTGGCACACGCCGCGGCGCTTGGCCCAGACCTCGGCCAGCGGCGTGTCCACCTGCGTGCTTTGGCTTTCGTAGCGAAAGTCTGCATGCACCCGGTGCATCAGTTCGATCGCGGCTTCGGCCAATGGTCGGCTCGGGGGGAATGACAAGGCCGCATAAGCCCGCAGCGCCGGCAGCCGCGGCACATAAGGCGAAGGCAGCGCAAATTCAAGCGCCGTCTCGAACGGCCCGCAGGCCACGTAGCGCAGACCTGCGGCCACGTCGTCCCAGGCCGGAGAAGCCGCAGGCTGCAGCGCCGCAAAGCGCGGACCTACCCGCACGCGGCTGGTGGCGCGAACGGCCAGGTGGCGGTGCGGTGCGGCCAGGCTGAAATGGCACTCGGCATTGCCCAGCGCATCGACGCCTTCGCGCAGCGCGCCTGGCGCGGGCTCGGTGTGCAGATGGAAGGCCAGCAGCTGCTGGTGCGCGTCGCTCAAGGGCCGCAGGTGCGCCAGGTGATGGGCCAGCGACACCGGCGCGGCGTAGTCGTAGCGGGTGTCGTGGGTCACTTCCAGCAGCATGGCGCGGGCGGTGTTCACACGCTCTGGTCCACGCCCTGGGCGAGGGTGAAGAAGCGTTCGCTCACGCGGTCGGCCATCACGCTGGCAGTCTGACCGAGGCTCGTTGCGACAGCGCGCAGCGCACGCGCGATGGCGGCGTCGTCGGCGCCGCGCAGGCTCTCCAGCGTCAGGCCGATCCCTTCGGCGGGCAGCAGCGCGAGCAGGGCCTGCTGCACTTCGGGCTCGCCCGGCAGCTTGACGATCTCGGTGCGCAGCCGGCGCAGCACACCGGCAAAGGCGCGCGGGTTGGCGCTGTCCAGCACCAGCAGGTCGGCCACGGCCAGCAGGTCTTCATGGCGCTGGTAACGCGCACGGAAAGTGATCAGGCTGTCGAAGAGTTCGAGCAGCAGCTCGATGCTTTCCACCGAGCCGAAGCCTGAACCCAGCGCCCGGCTCTCGATGAACACGCGCAGGCGCAACGTGACGCCGATCAGCCGCTCGAGCAGCCGGCCCACCGCCAGCAGGCGCCAGCCATGGTCACGCGTCATGCGGTCGGTCTGCGCGCCCGTCACGCCGGCCAGCTGCAGCCCCAGACGGTCGAGCGCGGCCATCACCTGTGCGCGCTGGACTGTGTGGGGCTGCAGCTCGCCGGCGCTGGCTTCGAGGTCGCGCGCGAAGTCTTCGCGCATGGCGCAGATCAGGCCCCAGTGCTCGGGCGACAAACGCTCGCGCAACGCCGTGGCGGAACGCTCCAGCGCCGCCAGGTTGTAGGCGATGCTGGCCGTGCCCTCGCTGCCCTCTCGGTCGCCCAGGCCGGCCAGCAACGCACGCTCGAAGAGGTGCGCGCTCTGCGCCAGCGTGGGCACGCCGTGCGGCGCCAGGCCGGTCTTCACGGCCAGGGTCGACAGTGCCGACATCAGAGCCTGCTCTGCCGGGCCAGCGGCATCAGCAATGCCCGGCATGGAAAGCGTTGCCAGCGTGGCACGCGCCAGGCGCAGCAGTTGTTCGGTGCGTTCGGTGTAGCGCCCGAGCCAGAAGAGGTTTTCGCCGGTGCGGCTGCTGACCGGGCGGTGGCGCTGCAGGATGTCGTCGACCTCCAGCCGCCGCGGCAGCATGCTGAAGGTGTCGACGGGGCCGTCGGTGAGCACCCAGGTGTCGAGGCTGGTGCCGCCGCGTTGCATGCTGACGCTGCCGTCTTCGCGCCGCGCCACGCGCGTCATGCCGCCCGGCAGCACGTGCCAACGGCCGCCGCCCTCGGCGATGGCGTAGACACGCACCATGGCCGGGCGCGGCGCCACCGCACCGTCGCCCCAGATCGGGGCGCGCGAGAACCGCAGGCGCCCTTGCACCGTCCAGGCGTCGGGGTCTTCGTCCACCGCCATGGCACCGGGGTCGCGCAGTTGCGAGGTGCGCCCGCCGCGCGGGAAGGTGCTGCGCACGAGCTTGTCGTCGAGATGCTCACGCACATCGGCCCAGGCCGCGCCTTCGCCACACCACCAGGTGGGCAGCGAAGGCAGCAGCAGCGGCTGGCCCATCAGACGCCGGGCGATGCCGGGCATGAAGCCCTGGATGGCGGGCGATTCGAGGAACGCGCTCCCCAGCGCATTCGCCATCACCACCGCGCCGGCACGCGCCGCCGACAGCAGGCCGGGCACGCCCAGGGTGCTGTCCGAGCGAAGCTCCAGCGGGTCGCACCAGTCGTCGTCCAGGCGGCGCAGCAGGCCGTGCACGGGCGCCAGGCCTTCCATGGTTTTCAGGAACAGGCGGTCGCCGCGCACCGTGAGGTCGCCGCCCTCGACCAGCGGCACACCGAGGTAGCGTGCCAGGTAGGCGTGTTCGAAGTAGGTTTCGCTGTACGGGCCGGGTGTCAGCAGCACCACGCGCGGCGCGCCGTCGCCCAGGCGCGCGGCCACGGCCTTGGCCGCACGCTCCACCGTGTCGAGCAGACGGCGGTAGCTGCTGGCGATACGCTGCACACGCATTTCGCGGAAGGCGTCCGGGAACTGCCGCGCCACGACCATGCGGTTGTGCATCACGTAACCCAGGCCCGACGGCCCCTGGGTGCGCTGCGCCACCTGCCACCAGCGGCCGTCGGGGCCGCGCGCCAGGTCGAAGGCGACGATGAACAGACGCAGGCCGTCTTCGTCGGCGCTGTCTCCGCCGGTTTCGCCCTGCACTCCATCCGGAAAGGACGGCGGCTTGAACCCCACCATCGGCCGCAGCCAGCCCGGGTGGCGCAGCAGCAGCGCGGGCGGCAGCAGGCCTTCATGCAGCAGACGCTGGCTGCCGGGGCCGGTGCCGTACAGATCGGCCAGCACGCGCTGCTGCAGCTCGGCACGCTGCGCCACGCCAGCTTCGATGCCGGCCCATTCGCTGGCCTCGATCAACTGCGGCAGCAGTTCCAGCGACCAGGGCCGCGAGGCAGACGCCACCGCCGGGTCGTCGCTGAAGACGTTGTGCGTGACACCGTCTTGCCGGATGCGCTGCGCCACCTGAACGACGCGGCGGTCGAGTTCCTCACCGAGCCCGCCTGCGCCCTCGGCTGCCGCTTCACGCGCCGAAAGCGCATCAAGCGCCCCAAGCGCCCCAAGCGCCCCAAGCGTCTGCGCGAATTTTTCCCAGGCCGGACGCAGATGGCCATCGGGCTGGCGCAGTTCGTCCCACACACCGGGCTCGGCGGGCAGCGCCCGGCTCAGCAGCGTGTGGGCACCGGCCGCCCCCGCGCCGATGCGAGGGGTGGCCTCGAACGGCAGCGAACTCTGTGACTGGGTCTGCGCCATGCGTGGGCTGGGGGTCGTGGCTTACACGCGCAGGTCAATGGTGAAGGGATGCTCCAGGCTGGGCGCCGCTGGCCTCACGTCCATGTGCCCCGGCGTGTGGCCGAAGCGGAAGAAACGCGCCAGCCGTCGGCTCTCGGCTTCATAGGCGTTCACCGGGAAGCTGTCATGGTTGCGACCGCCGGGGTGGGCCACGTGGTAGCGGCAGCCGCCCAGACTGCGCGCCTTGCCAGCCCCTTGCCAGGTGTCGACGATGTCGAAATTGAGCGGCGCATCCACCGCGATGGTCGGGTGCAGCGCAGAAGGCGGCTGCCAGGCGCGAAAGCGCACGCCGCAGACGAATTCACCCACACGACCGGTGGGCTGCAGCGGCAGCGCCCGGCCGTTGACGGTGACGACATGCCGGCTGCCGTTCATCCCCGTGGCCTTCACCTCCAGGCGTTCCAGCGATGAATCGACATAGCGCACCGTGCCGCCCGGCGAGCCTTCTTCGCCCATCACGTGCCAGGGCTCCAGCGCGTTGCGCAGCGTCAGTTGCATGCCCATCACGGCAACATCGCCGATGAGCGGAAAGCGGAAGGCAAAGTGCGGCGCGAACCATTGGCTGTCGAACGCGAATCCTGCACCGTTCAGGTCGGCCATCACGTCGTCGAAATCGAGCTGCACGAAGCTCGGCAGCAGGAAACGGTCGTGCAGGCCGGTGCCCCAGCGCGTCAGGCGCGTGGCACCGTGGCCGCGATAGGGCTGCTTCCAGAACCAGGCCAGCAGCGCCCGCAGCAGCAGCTGTTGCGCCAGGCTCATGCGCGCATGCGGCGGCATCTCGAAGGCGCGCAGCTCCAGCAGGCCGAGGCGGCCCGTCGGGCCGTCGGGCGAGTACAGCTTGTCGATGCAGAACTCGCTGCGGTGGGTGTTGCCGGTCACGTCCACCAGCAGGTTGCGCAGCGTGCGGTCCACAAGCCACGGCGGCACCAACCCGTGCAACGGGGCGCCATCCGCGTTCAGGCCGCTGTACAGCGCGATCTGGCGTTCCAGTTCATTGAGCCCGATCTCCACTTCGTAGACCTGGTCGTTGCGCCCTTCGTCGAAACGCGGTGCCTGGCTGGTGGGGCCGATGAACATGCCGCTGAACAGGTAGCTCAGCGCGGGGTGGTTGTGCCAGTAAGTGATCAAGCTCGCGAGCACGTCGGGCCGGCGCAGGAAGGGGCTGTCGGCGGCTGTGGCGCCGCCCAGCACGAAGTGGTTGCCACCGCCGGTGCCGGTGTGGCGGCCGTCGAGCATGAACTTCTCGCTGCTCAGGCGCGTGTGGTGCGCGGCGTCGTAGAGGAACTCGGTGTGGTCCACCAGTTCAGCCCAGCTGTGGGCGGGGTGGATGTTGACTTCGATGACACCCGGGTCGGGCGTCACGGCCAGCGTCTTCAGGCGCGGGTCGCGCGGCGGGCCGTAACCCTCGAGCACGATCTTCATGCCCGTCTCGACGCAGCTGGCCTCGATGGCGGCCAGCAGTTCGAGGTAGTCCTCCAGGAACTTCAGCGGCGGCATGAAGAGGTACAGCACGCCGCCGTGGTCGTTGTGCTTGCCGCCGTGTTTGCGTTCGGCCTCACTTTCGGCCTCACTTTCGGCCGCACGCTCCGCTTTCGGACCGTTGCTGCGCTGCGGGTCGCGCACTTCCACGCACAACGCAGTGCGCGTCAGCTCGCCGGCCGATTCGAAAGGCGCCGGCACGGCCAGCGGGTCACGCGCGAAGGCGTAGGCGGGCGAATGTTCGGTGTCGCCGGGGTGGTGGCCCGGGCTGGCCGCCGCACCGGGCGTCCCGGGCACGCCCTGCAAGGCCTGCTGCATGCGCAGCGCCGCCGCCGAAGGCAAGCCGGCCT
>JBBSCV010000074.1:0-13050 GCA_038249925.1 Burkholderiales bacterium | reverse complement strand
CTTCGAACACCGCTTCGATGACCAGATCGGCCTGCGAGATGTCGGCGTAGTTCAGCGTCGTGGTCAGCAGTGCCATGCGTGCATCGAGCTTGTCCTGCTTCAGCTTGCCCTTCTTCACCTGGGCGTCGTAATTCTTCTTGATGGTGGCCACGCCGCGGTCCAGCGCGTCCTGCTTCATCTCCAGCATCACCACGGGAATGCCGGCGTTGAGGAAGTTCATCGTGATGCCGCCACCCATGGTGCCGGCGCCGATGACGGCCACTTGTCGGATGTCGCGCTTCGGTGTGTCTTCCGGCACGTCGGGAATCTTGCTGGCGGCACGTTCACCGAAGAACGCATGGCGCAGCGCCTTGCTCTCGGGCGTGAGCATCAGCGCGAGGAATATCTCGCGTTCGGCCAGCATGCCGGCGTCGAACTTCTGCTTCACCGCAGCTTCCACGGCGTCCACGCACTTCACCGGCGCGGGGAAGTTCTTGGCCATGCCCTTGACCATGTTGCGCGCGAAGCCGAAGTAGGCGTCGGGGTCAGGGTGGCTCAGCTTCAGGTCGCGCACGCGCGGGTAGGGGCCGGGCTTGCTGGCCGCCTCGGCCGCAAAGGCCACGGCACCGGCAACGAGATCGGCATCGATGATCTTGTCGAAGAGCTTCTGCCCCGGCAGGCCGGCCAGCACTTCGCTCTTCACAGGCTCGCCGCTGACGATCATGTTGAGTGCAGTCTCAACGCCCAGCACGCGGGGCAGGCGCTGTGTGCCACCGGCGCCGGGAATGAGGCCGATCTTCACCTCGGGCAAGGCCACGCTGGTGCCCGGCGCAGCCACGCGGTAGTGCGCGCCCAGCGCAAGCTCCAGCCCACCACCCATGCACACGCTGTGCACTGCCGCCACCACCGGCTTGGGGCAATCTTCCAGCAGCTTGATCAGGCTCAGCAGGTTGGGCTCGGCAATCGCCTTGGGCGAGCCGAATTCCTTGATGTCGGCACCGCCCGAGAAGGCCTTGCCGGCGCCGGTGATGACGATGGCCGTGATGGCGGCATCGGCCACCGCGCGGTCTACGCCTTGGGCCAGCTGCACGCGGGTCTCGTACCCCAGACCGTTGACCGGTGGGTTGTCGAGGCTGAGCACGGCCACATTGCCGCGAACTTCGTATTGGGCGCCCATGCTGGCTCCTTCAGGCTGAAATAGAACGGTCGTTCGATTCTAGGGTTCGCACGCGGCTGAAAAATGTCGCAGCAGCGACAAACACGATACGCCGCGATCAAGGCTTTGCGTGGAACCGGCTCCGCCGGGCCACAGCAAGAGCCTGCGGCGAGGACGCCCCAGTCGCTCGCAGGCGACGAACGATCCGCAGGGATCGTCCGTCGTCCGGCTCGCCCCCCTCGGGGGGGCTACACCTCCAGCCACTCCTTGCGGATGTAGGCGTTGGCGCGCAGGTCGGTCGGCGTGCCATCGAAGACGATCTGCCCGTGGCCCATCACCAGGCAGCGGTCGGCCACTTCCAGCGCGATGGTCAGCTTCTGTTCGACCAACAGCACGCTGATGCCGCGGCGTTTCAGCTCGCGCAGGTACTCGGCCACAAGCTCCACGATTTTCGGCGCCAGGCCTTCGGTCGGCTCGTCGATCATGATCAGTGCGGGGTCGCCCATCAGCGTGCGGCACAGCGTCAGCATCTGCTGTTCACCGCCTGATAGCACGCCGGCTTCGGTGTGCTGGCGCTCCTTCAGGCGCGGGAACATGCCGTACATGTCGTCGAAGCCCCAGCGGCTGTTCTTCGCGCCCGACTTCTGCCCCAGCAACAGGTTCTGGTGCACGGTGAGCGTGGGGAAGATGTCTCGGTTCTCGGGCACATAGCCAATGCCGGCGTGCGCGATCTCGAACGCCTTGCGTCCGAGCTGCTCGTGGTCCTTGAATTTCACGCTGCCGGTGCAATCGACCAGCCCCATGATGGCCTTAACCGTGGTGCTGCGGCCGGAACCGTTGCGCCCCAGCAGCGCCACGATCTCGCCCCCGTGCACGCCGAAGTTCACCCCATGCAACACATGGCTCTTGCCGTAGTACGCGTGGACGTTCTGCAGGTTCAGCATGGTGTCTTCAGTGTCCTGCGGCACTGGCCTGCGCAGCGGCCTCGGCATCCCCTGCCGCGGTGCCGAGATAGGCTTCCTGCACGCGCGCGTTCGCGCGCACGGCCTCGGGCACGTCGTAGGCAATCACCTCGCCGTAGACCAGCACCGCAATCTTGTCCGCCAGGCCGAAGACAACACCCATGTCGTGTTCCACCGTCAGCAGCGTCTTGCCCACCGTCACCTCGCGGATGAGGTTCACGAAACGCGCGGTTTCACTCTTGCTCATGCCGGCGGTGGGTTCGTCCAGCAGCACCACGCTGGCGCCCCCGGCGATGGTGATGCCGATTTCCAGCGCGCGCTGCTCGGCATAGGTCAGGTTCATGGCCAGCACGTCGCGCCGCTTGTGCAGCTTGATCATGTTCATGACTTCTTCGGCGCGGTCATTCGCATCTTTGGCGTCGGCCAGAAAGCGCCAGAAGCTGTACTTGTAGCCCAGGCTCCACAGCACCGCGCAACGCAGGTTCTCGAACACCGACAGGCGCGTGAAGAGGTTGCTCACCTGAAAGCTGCGCGCCAGACCCTTGCGCGTGATCTCGTAAGGCTTCAGCCCGTCGATCTTCTGGCCGTGCAGCAGGATGTCGCCGCTGGTGCTGCCGAAACGGCCGCTGATCAGATTGAACAGCGTGCTCTTGCCCGCCCCGTTGGGGCCGATGATGGCCACGCGTTCGCCAGGCCGCACGGCCAGGCTGGCGCCGCGGATGATTTCGGTCTTGCCGAAGCTCTTGCGAACGTCGCGCAGTTCGACGGCAAACTCGGACTTCTCACTCACAGCGCTGCCTCCCTGCGCTTGATCTCTTTCTCGATCTCTTCCTGCGTCCGTCCCCACTGGCGCGCGAACTGCCGCCGCGTCATCTCGAACATCGCCACGCCGACTGCCAGCACGAACGCAGCCCCGAACCAGCTGTCAAGACTTTTGGCGTCGATCCTCGCGCCCATGAAGCTGAGCTCGGACCCCAGGGCCTGGTTCATCTGCAGGTGGTAGGTCATCTCGAGCATCGCGCCCGCGCCCACCAGCATGGTGGCAGCCGTGCCGGCCAGCGCCAGGTAAGACGCCAGCAAGGGCCGCAGCTTGCCGAACGCCGCCACGCGCAGGTTCATCATGATCAGGCTGCTGATGCCGCCCGGCGCATACATCACCATGAAGACGAACACCAGGCCCAGGTACAGCAACCAGGCTTGCGTGAGCTCTGACAACAGCACCAGCGCCACCACCATCAGGATGGCACCGATGATGGGCCCGATGAAGAACGTGGCGCCACCGACGAAGACGAACAGCAGGTAGGCGCCCGAGCGCCCGGCTCCCACCACTTCTGCCGTGACGAGTTCGAAGTTCACCGCCGCCAGACCTCCGGCAATGCCCGAGAACATGCCCGAGATCATGAAAGCGATGTACCGCACGCGTTGTGTGCTGTAGCCGATGAACTCGACACGCTCAGGGTTGTCGCGCACGGCATTCAGCATGCGGCCCAGTGGCGTGCGCGTCAGCGCGAACATCAACACGGTGCAGACGAAGCAGTACGCCGCAATGAGGTAGTAGACCTGGATCTGCGGCCCGAAAGTGATGCCCAGGAAGGGCTCGCCGACGACCCGGTTGCTGGAAACGCCGCCTTCGCCACCGAAGAACTCGGGGATCATCAGCGACATCGACCACACCAGTTCGCCGATGCCCAGCGTGATCATCGCGAAGGGCGTGCCCGACTTCTTGGTCGTCACATAACCCAGCAGTGCTGCAAAGAACAGGCCGCCCAGGGCACCCGCCAACGGCACCATGCTCATGGGCAACCAGATCGCGCCGCTGGCGATCTTGTTCATGGTGTGAATGGCCAGGAAACTGCCCAGACCGGTGTAGACCGCGTGCCCGAAACTGAGCATGCCGCCCTGCCCGAGCAGGATGTTGTAGGCCAGCAAGGCGACGATGGCGATGCCCATCTGCGACAGCATCGTGAGCGCGAAACCCGATGTCCAGATCATCGGCGCGACGACCAGCACCAGCGCGAACAAGCTCCACAACACCCAGCGCCCGACGTTCCACGGCCTGAAGCGGTAGCGCGCACTGCCTTCGTGATTGCTTGCCATCAGCCCGTCAACCTTCTCTCGTGCCCAGCAGGCCCTTGGGCCGGAAGATCAGGATCAGCACCAGCAGCAAATACGGCAGGATCGGCGCCGCCTGCGCCAGCGTGATCTTCAAGATCGGATAAGCGAAGTTGCCCGGCGTCACCGCCCAGCCGATGGCGCGTGCGGCATCGGCCAGGCTCTTGTCCACCGTCAGCGGCAGCGTCTGCAAAAGGCCGATCAGGATGGACGCCACGAAGGCGCCGGCCAGCGAGCCCATGCCCCCGACCACCACCACCACGAAGATGATGCTGCCCACGATGGTGGCCATCGAAGGTTCGGTGACGAAGGTGACACCACCGATCACCCCGGCCAGACCCGCCAGACCGCAGCCGCTGCCGAAAACGAGCATGAAGACGCGGGGCACGTTGTGGCCGAGCGCTTCCACCGCTTCTGGGTGGGTCAGCGCGGCCTGGATGACGAGGCCGATGCGGGTGCGCGTCAGCAGCAGCCACAGCGCCAGCAGCATGACGAAGGCCACCACCATCATGAAGAAGCGCGTGGCCGGGAAATTGGAGCAAGTCGTCATCACCCCGTCCACTGCAGCGCGGCAGATCTCGGCCGGCGCCGCGCCCCAGACCAGACTCAGGCCGTCTGCCGGTGACTGCACCACCGTGAAGGCGGGGCCCTGCAACAAGGGCGGCGGCGGGAAGGGCACTGGCGATACACCCCAGATCAGCTTGACGAGTTCCAGCATCACGAAACTCAGGCCGAAAGTGACCAGCAGTTCAGGCACATGGCCGAACTTGTGCACCCGGCGCAAGGCCGTGCGTTCGAACAGCGCGCCCAGCCCGCCCACCAGCAGCGGCGCGAGAAACAGCGCCGGCCAGAACCCCACCGCCTTGGCCAGCGTGTAGGCGATGTAGGCCCCCACCATGTAGAAGCTGGCGTGGGCGAAGTTCAGCACGCCCATCATGCTGAAGATCAGCGTGAGGCCGGAACTGAGCATGAAAAGCAGCAGCCCGGCGCTGAGGCCGTTCAGAACGTTGATCAGCAGTTGGTCCAAAACAGGGGTCCGTCGGCGGAATGGGGCTCGATGGCCCGGAAAAGGACACCGGAAAAATGGCCCCGGAAAAAAGGGCCCTGAAGAGCGCGCTCCCCAGGGCCCGGCCGATGAAGGCGTCGGCTCAGAGGCCGGCGGGGCGCTTCATCTGGCACGACGTGGGCGTGCTGGCCACGAAGGACTCGAAGGTCTTGACGGTCCTGAAGTTGTAGCCGGTGTTCTCGACACTGTAGTCAAAAGGCTTGGCGCCGGCTTTCTGCCACACCGTCATGTAGACGGGCTGCTGCAACTGATGGTCGGACTTGCGCATCATGACCGTGCCGCTGAAGCTGGGCGCTTCCAGACCCCCCATCGCCGCGGCAACCTTGACCGGGGAAGTGCTCTTGGCCTTGACGAAGGCCGTCGTCAGCATGCTGTAGACGTTGTAGATCTGCGCGGTGTAGAAGTCGTCGTTGAACTTGGCCTTGTACTCGTCCATCATCTTTCGCGCAGCCGGGTTCTCGAAGGGCATCACGCCGACCTGGTAGACACGCCCGGCTGACCCCGCACCCAGCGCCGTGGGCGTGCCGGACACGCTGGCGTAGTAGGTGTAGAACTTGGCGTTGAGGCCGGCGTCGTTGGCGGCCTTCACCAGCAGCGTCAGGTCGGAAGACCAGTTGCCGGTGATCACGGTGTCGGCGCCCGACGCCTTGATCTTGGCGATGTAGGGCGCGAAGTCGCGCGTCTGGGCCAGCGGTGTGAGGTCTTCGCCGACGATCTGCACGTCGGGCCGCTTGCGCGCCAGGTTCTCCTTGGCGTACTTCACGACCTGCTGGCCGTGCGAGTAGTTCTGGTTGATCAGGTAGACCTTCTTGATGTCCTTGTCGTCCTTCATGAAGGTCGTCAGGGCTTCCATCTTCATCGACGTGTCGGCGTCGAAGCGGAAGTGCCAGAAGCTGCACTTCTCGTTGGTCAGCGCGGGGTCGACCGCTGCGTAGTTGAGGAACACCACCTCCTTGCCGGGGTTGCGTTCGTTGTACTTGTTCAGGAAGTCGATGATGGCAGCGGCCGGGCCGGAGCCGGTGCCCTGCGCCACATAGCGGATGCCCTGGTCGATGGCGGCCTGCAGCGCGTTGACGGTTTCCTGCGGGCTGAGCTTGTTGTCGAACGAGACGATCTCGAACTTCACGCCGGCGGCGTTGCTCTTGTTGAACTGCTCGGCCACGAACTGGAAGCCTTTGAGCTGGTTCTGGCCGGTGGCGGCCGTCAGGCCGGTCAGGGCGTCGATCCAGGCGATCTTCACGGTCTCGCCCTTCTGGGCGAAGGCAGCTGAACTGCCAAGAACCAGGGCGCCGGTCAGGGCGATGCTCAGGACGCTGCGGCGAAAAATCATCGTTATCTCCAGTGTTTTCACAGAACCTGCGAAAGGTAGCTGAACTGCATGCCCCCGGCCCTCAGGGACTTCCCCGAAGCCATGTCGCCCCGGCGACAGGGGAAAACCTTGGGCAAGCTCGCGAAGGCAGGCCGCAGCGGACAATGACGGACTGCGCTGATGCAAGATGCGCCCCCGGGCAGCCGTCAGCCGCGGGCGGTCGGCAGACGGCCCCCGCGCTGAGAACCTCCCGCCGTCATTGAATCCCCGATCCAGAGCTGCACCGCACCATGAGCAACGACCCCCACCCTCACGACGACCCGCGCTACCCCGTTCACAAGAGCGACGAAGAATGGCGCGCCGAACTCGACCCGATGCAGTACCGCGTGGCCCGCCACGCCGCCACCGAAGGCGCTTTCAGCGGCGTGTACTGGGACCACTTCGCAGACGGCCGCTACGACTGCGTGGGCTGCGGCACGCCGCTGTTCGAGAGCGGCACCAAGTTCGACGCCGGCTGCGGCTGGCCCAGCTACTGGCAGCCGATCAACGGCGAAGTGGTGGAGCGGGTCGTCGACAGCAGCCACGGCATGGTGCGCGTGGAAGTGCGCTGCCACAAGTGCGGCAGTCATCTGGGGCATGTCTTCGAAGACGGCCCCGAGCCCACCGGCGAGCGCTTCTGCATCAACTCGGCCGCCATCGACTTCACGCCCGCCGGCAACGACTGAGAACCCGCCCATGATGACCGCCGCCGAGATCCACAAACGCCTGCAAGCCGCGCTGGCTCCCACCGCGCTGAAAGTGAACGACGACAGCCACCTGCATGCCGGCCATGCCGGTGCGCGCGAGGGCCGACATTTCAGCGTGGTGCTGACCAGCCCGCGCTTCGCCGGCCTGAGCCGCGTAGCTCGACATCGCCTTGTGTATGATTCTTTGGGTTCTTTGGCCGAGCAGGGTGTTCATGCCTTGGCCATCGTTGCCAAAGCACCTGGCGAAGACTGAAGAAACTTCCCCACAGCTTCCGCGCTCCCACCCCGAGCACAGCGCCAGCCGGCCCCGCCGGCCCCACCCCTGAAAGCCCACCCCTGCCCATGAAGCCGAAGACCCCTGCCGCGCGTGCTGCGCTGCTGATCGCTGTTGCAAGTCTGTGCGCGCCACTCGTCGCACAGGCACAGAACATCACTACCGTCAACGGCAAGGCCGTGCCCAAGGCCCGTGTCGACACGCTTTTAGGCCAGGCCCAGCGCAGCGGCCAGGCCATCACGCCCGAGTTGCAGGCCCAGGCCCGTGAGCAGGTGGTGTTGCGCGAGATCTTCGTTCAGGAAGCGGCTCGCAAGGGCATGGCAGCCAGCCCCGACGTGGCCGCACAGATGGCCCTGGCGCGCGAGAGCATCCTCATCCGCGAGCTGTTCGAGGACTACCGCAAGAAGAACCCTGTCAGTGACGAAGCCGCCCAGGCCGAGTACGACAAGTTCAAGGCCCAGTCGACCGGCACCGAGTTCCGCGCCCGCCACATCCTCGTCGAGAAAGAAGACGAGGCCAAGGCGCTGATCGCGCAGATCAAGGGTGGCGCCAAGTTCGAAGATCTGGCCAAGAAGAGCAGCAAGGACACCGGCTCGGCCGAGAACGGTGGCGACCTCGACTTCGCGAAGGCTGAAAGCTACGTGCCCGAATTCGGTGGCGCGCTGCAGAAGCTGAAGAAAGGCGAGATGACCCCCGAACCCGTGAAGAGCCAGTTCGGCTTCCACATCATTCGCCTAGAAGACACGCGCGAAGCGAGCTTCCCGGCTTTCGACGACGTGAAAGCCCAGCTCAAGCAGCGCCTGGAACAGGCCAAGCTGCAGGCCTACCAGGAAGAGTTGCGGGGCAAGGCGAAGACCGATTTCCAGTTCAGCAGGTAGGCCCCCAAGCTCACCTTGTTCGCTGCCCCCGAGGGGGCTCTTGCAGCGGCCCGGCGGAGCCGGTTCCGCGCAAGGCCTTGATTTCGCGCGCCGTTGTGGGCGGGTTTTTTTTCGCTCAGGGCACAAGGATCGTCGAGCCGGTCGTGTTGCGGGCTTCCAGTTCACGGTGCGCGGTGGCGGCTTCGGCCAGCGGGTAACGCTGGTCGATGCGGATCTTGACCTTGCCGGTCAGCACCATGGCAAACAGGTCGTCGGCCATTTTCTGCGTGCTTTCGCGCGTGGCAATGTGCGTGAAGAGGGTCTGCCGGGTGAGATACAGGCTGCCTTTGGGGCCCAGGTTGCCGGGGTAGTAGGGCGGCACGGGGCCACTCGCGTTGCCGAAGCTGGCCATCAGGCCGAAGGGGCGCAGGCAGTTCAGGCTGCCCTCGAAGGTGTCCTTGCCCACCGAGTCGTAGACCACCTTCACGCCTTGGCCGCCGGTGATCTCTTTCACCCGCGCGACGAAGTCTTCGCGGCTGTAGTCGATGGCATGCGCAGCACCGTGCTCCAGCGCCAGCTGACATTTGGCGGCGCTGCCGGCGGTGCCAATCAACTGCAGGCCCAGCGCCCGCGCCCACTGACAGGCGATGAGGCCCACACCACCGGCCGCCGCATGGAAGAGGACGAAGTCGCCAGGCTCCAGGCCTTCCACCGGCCGCGTCTTGTTCAGCAGGTATTGCGCCGTCAGGCCCTTCAGCATCATGCCGGCAGCAGTGTCGAAGCTGATGCCGCCGGGCAAGCTCATCACGCACTTGGCAGGCATCACGCGCTGCTCGCAGTAAGCCCCGGGCGGCTGGCTGGCATAGGCAGCGCGGTCGCCCACCTGCAGGTGGGTGACGCCCTCGCCCACCGCCTCGACGACGCCAGCGCCTTCCATGCCCAGCGTCAGCGGCAGCGGGTTGGCATAGAGGCCGGTGCGCTGGTAGACGTCGATGAAGTTGAGGCCGCAGGCCTCGTGGCGGATGCGGATCTCGCCCGGGCCGGGGGCACCGACTTCGAGGTCGACCCGCTGCAGTTGTTCGGGGCCGCCGAAGGCGGTGATCTGGATGGCATGCGACAAGAAGGTCTCCTCGGGCAGATGGTGCAGACACGGCCTGCAACGGCGGGCGCCCAGACTAGCCCATCGCAGCTCAGTGCGCTGGATGCGCCTCGCGGCGCCACGCCTCATGGCAACATCGGCTGACCGATGAAACGACTGCTGCAAGCTCCCAACCTCGTTCTGGCCACGCTGTGGGCCGACCAGCTCAGCGGCGCGGGTTTCGCGTCGCGCGTGCAGCGCGCCTACACCAGCGGGATCGCCGGCGAGATGCCGCCTGACCAATGCCTGCCGGAGGTGTGGGTCGACGATGACCGCCACCACGGCCCCGCTCTGGCGCTGATGTCGGAATGGCAGAACGCACCTGAGCAGCGCTGGCACTGCGCAGCGTGCGACGAGATCGTCGAAGGCCCGTTCGAGCAGTGCTGGAACTGCGGCACCTGGCGGCCCGATCCGCACTGAGCGGCCGGTAGACCACCCCGCGTGACGCTGACCCCGCGCCTGGCCCTGCTGATGACGCTGCCGCCCCTGATGTGGGCCGGCAACGCCATCGTCGGCCGGCTGGTGGTGGACCTCGTGCCGCCACTCACCTTCAACCTGCTGCGCTGGCTGCTGGCGCTCGTCATCCTGCTGCCCCTGGCCTGGCGCGTGCTGCGGCCTTGGTCGCGCATACGCCAGCGTTGGGGCTACCTGCTCGTCATCGGTTCTCTGAGCGTCGGGCTCTACAACGCCTTGCAGTACGCGGCGCTGGTGACATCGCCGCCGCTGAACGTCACGCTGGTGGCCAGCAGCACGCCGGTGTGGATGCTGGCCATCGGCGCGCTCTTCTTCGGCGAAAAGCCGCGGCCACGGCAGTTGCTGGGCGCAGCACTCGGCATGACAGGCGTGGCGGTGGTGCTGGGCCGCGGCTCACTCGACGTGTTGCTGAACGTGCACTTCGTCGCTGGCGACCTGCTGGTGCTGGCGGCCGCCATCGGCTGGGCCTTCTACAGCTGGCTGCTGGTGCGCCCGCCCGCGCACATGCAGGGTGCCGCCCGCCCGCGTGCCGACGAAGGCTGGGACTGGGCCGGCCTGCTGCTGCTGCAGGTGATCTTCGGCCTGCTGTCGGCCAGTCTCTTCGCCGCCGGTGAGCAGGCCTTGGGCGCGCCACCGGTGCAGTGGGGCTGGCCGCTGCTGGCGGCGCTGGTCTATGTCTCGGTCGGCGCTTCGCTGGTGGCCTACCGCGCCTGGGGCCTGGCGGTGGCGCAGGGCGGGCCGGCGCTGGCCGCGTTCTTCGCGAACCTCACGCCGCTCTTCGCCGCGCTGTTGTCGGCCGTGGTGCTGGGCGAAACACCGCGGCCCTTCCATGCACTGGCCTTCGTACTGATTGTCGCGGGCATCGCGGTGTCGAGCTCGGGCAGACGGTTGAAAAGCTGAACTGCTCAGCGAGCCAGCGGGCAGCCAACCAAGGCAGCGGCTGACGTGATCAGCGCCGCCTCAGAAAGTGCCGCCGTAGGCGCCGCCATCGGTGAGCAGGTTCTGACCGACGACGAAGCCCGCATGCGCGCTGCACAGGAAGACGCAGTACGCGCCGAACTCTTCGGCCGTGCCGAAACGGCGCGCGGGCGCCTGCTGTCTGCGCAGTGCAGCCACGGCTTCGATGGACTGGCCGGTCTTGGCGGCGGCACCGGCCAGCGTGGTCTTCAGGCGGTCGGTGTCAAACGAGCCGGGCAGCAGGTTGTTGATGGTGACGTTGCGCCCGGCCAGCCTGGGCTGGCGCGCCAGGCCGGCCGCGAAACCCGTCAGCCCGGAACGCGCGCCGTTGCTCAGGCCCAGGATGTCGATGGGCGCCTTCACCGCACCGCTGGTGATGTTCACCACGCGCCCGAAGCCGCGTTCGGCCATGCCGTCCACGGTGGCCTTGATGAGCTCGATGGGCGTCAGCATGTTGGCATCGATGGCCTTCAGCCAGGCCTCGCGATCCCAGTCGCGAAAGTCGCCAGTCGGTGGGCCGCCGGCGTTGTTGATGAGGATGTCCACCTGCGCGAACGTGGGGAAGGCGGCCAACGCCGACTCGCGGCCTTCGGGCGTGGTGATGTCGCCGGCCACGGCCAGCACCTGCACGGCAGGGTTCAGGGCGCGCAGCTCTGCAGCCGTGGCCTGAAGCGCTTCGACGCCGCGCGCGGTAATGACGACGTTCACGCCCTCTTTCACCAGCGCCGCCGCGCAGCCCTTGCCCAGCCCCTTGCTCGCGGCGCATACCAGCGCCCACTTGCCCGCAATGCCCATGTCCATGTGATTCAAGCCTTCTCGAAGTTTGCGATGCGCTCATGAGCGCGGTCGTGCGGTGCCCGCAGTTGCAGGCACCACTCGCTGTCGATGCGCACGAAGCCCAGGCTCTCGTAGATGCCGATGGCCACGTCGTCGGGGTCGGCGCACATCAGCATGCGCGCCAGGCCCCATTGCTCGAAGGCATGGCGGCTGACCGCGTGCACCAGCGTGCTGCACAGGCCGCGCCGGCGCCACAGCGGGTGCGTGGAGACATGCTGGAAGCGACCCAAACCAACGCCATCAGCAACAAGACCGGCGACGGGCGCGGTGGCCTCGCGCATCATCCCGCAGTCAGCGGCCAGCACGCCGTCGCACCAGACGCCGAACCACAGGGCCTCGCCGTCCTTGGCCATTTCGGCGTAGCGCTGCATCTGCGCACGGCGATGCTGCTCGTGGTTCGAGGGTTCGAAATCTTGCGGGTCGGCGCACTGCAGCGCGACCGTGGCTTCAAGTTCCGTGCTCAGGTCCAGCGGGCGCACCTGCACATCCCCGCGCGCGGCGCGCAGAGGCAGCCGCAGCTCACCAGGTCGCAGCTCCAGCACGGCGGTGGCCATGACTTCGAAGCCCGCAGCCACCCAGGTGAGCAGGCTCTCACCCACCAGCGCGCCGTTGATGCCCAAAGCCACGTGCTGCGAAGTTGGTTGCAGGCGCGTGATCTCTTCATCGAAGCGGTCCATCCAGTGCGCCAGTTCGTCGTCTTGCGGCGCCTGCGGCAGCAGCAGGAAGTTGCCCCAGTAAAAGTTCGGGTTGGCCGGCGTGCGCACCACCAGACAGTCGTCACGCTCGGTCACCAGCGCGCCGCGGCGATGAAGAATGAAATCGCTGCGCCAGCCCGGCCGCAGGTCATCCAGCTTCACGTCGCGGCCCTGCCCCGCATTCGCATCAGAAGCCGGCGGCCTGGCCGTCGCGGCGCGGGTCGCTGGCGGCGGCATAGCCCGTGACGCCGGGGTCGCCTTCGCCTTCGTCCAGGCGCCAGATGAACTGGCCGGCGCCGTAGTCCTGGTAGCTGTCGGTGAAGGGTGCAATCTGGTGGCCCAGGGCGCGCAGGCCGTCGGCGGTGGCGGGGTCGATGCCGGGGTCGGCGTTGACCGTACCGGCGTTGTAGCGCCAGCGCGGCGCGTCGCAGGCGGCCTGCGGGTTCTGCTGGTTGTCGAGCATGCGCACGAGCGTTGGCATGTGCGCT